>VGXI01000003.1:15000-57881 GCA_016873475.1 bacterium
ACCCACGCGGCGTCGCTCCGTCAGGGTTTCCCCCATTGCGGAAGCCTCTCGACTGCTGCCTCCCGTAGGAGTCTGGGCCGTATCTCAGTCCCAGTGTGGCCGGACACCCTCTCAGGCCGGCTACCGATCGTCGCCATGGTAGGCCGTTACCCCACCATCTAGCTAATCGGACGCGGGGCCATCCCCAAGCGACAGCTTGAGACAGAGGCCATCTTTGACTGAACTCGGATGCCCGTGTTCAGTATCATGCGGTATTAGCGTCTCGTTAGAAACGTTATCCCCCACTCAAGGGCAGGTTCCCCACGCGTTACTCACCCGTTCGCCACTCTACTCACGTCCCGAAGGACGCTTTCTCGTTCGACTTGCATGCCTAATCCACGCCGCCAACGTTCGTTCTGAGCCAGGATCAAACTCTCCGTTGTAGAAAAGAGCCTGGTTACGCGACCTCCTCGCAAGCGAATCGGCCGCGCACCGGTTTTCCTACCTGGCGTCCCAGCAATGGGACGCAAGGCTGCGATCCGGAATCGAACGGACTGTGCGCTATTCGGTTTTCAAAGAGCGGCTGCCCCAAGGGACAGGAGAGGTACCGTAGACCACTGGTACGGCCAAGTCAACGACTTTCTATGCGCAGCCGTACTCGCCCTCTCCCTTTCGCCCTAGGGCTCCGAGGGTAAAGCGGGGGTGAATATAGCCCGGACGCTGGGGCCTGTCAACAGGGGGAGGGAAAAAAGGCCCGCCCCTGTCGATGTCGCTAGGACTCCACTAAGATCCTGAAATAGCGACGCTTACCGACCTTTACTACCGCCGAATCCCCGGCGGCCAGTTCCAGGGACCTCTCGGGATCGCTCACCACCAGGCCATCCACGCTGACGGCTCCCTGGGCAATCAGGCGCCTCGCATCACTCGCGCTCTTCGCCAGGCCCTGCTCTGTCAGCAGTCGGACCAACCAGATCGGTCGACCGGCAGCAAACCTACCCTCAGGGATGTCGGACGGCACGTCCTTGGTGACGAAGAGGCGGTCGAACGCCTCCTCCGCCTGCGCGCCCTGCCCAGGGCCAGCGTAGAGGTCCGCGAGATGCCGCGCGAGCTTCCGCTTGAGAATCACAGGATTCACGGTTCCCGCCGCCAAAGCTGCGAGGTCCGCCTCCACCTCTAGCGGCGGCCAGACACTAGCGAGTCTGAAGTACGATGGCAGCAGCGCATCGGAAATCGACATCGTCTTGCCGAAGATCTCAGCCGCGGGCTCCATGATCCCGATCGTGTTTCCGAGACTCTTAGACATTTTCTCGCCGTTGCCCGCTGTTCCCTCCAGGAGCGGCAGCGTGAGGACGACTTGGGGTTCCTGGCCGAATGCTTGCTGGAACTGACGCCCCACGAGCAGGTTGAATTTCTGGTCAGTTCCCCCCACCTCAATATCGGCCCCCAGGGCAACAGAGTCGTAGCCTTGGATGAGCGGGTAGAGGAACTCCATGACGCTGATCGGTCTTTGCTCGGCGTAGCGCTTCGCGAAGTCGTCGCGCTCTAGCATCCGCGCCACTGTGTAGTGGCTCGTGATCCGGAGCACATCCGCGAAGCTCAGTCCTGAGCACCACTCGCTGTTGAAACGGACTTCGAGGCGGTCGAGATCGAGAATCCTGCCGACCTGCTGACGATAGGTCTCGGCATTCGCCTCGACATCGGTCCGCGACATGGCTTTCCGCGTTTCAGAGCGGCCAGAGGGATCCCCGATGAGAGCTGTGAAGTCTCCGATGAGGAACACCACTCGATGCCCCAGGTCCTGGAACTGGCGCAGCTTCCTCAGCCCCACGGCATGCCCCAGGTGCAGATCTGGGGCCGTGGGATCGAAACCCTGCTTGATGACGAGCGGACGGCCGGTCGCCACCGCTCGTTCGAGCTTCCGCTCCAGTTCTCCCTCCGGGAGAACCTCCTCCGTGCCGCGTCGAATGATGTCGAGCTGTTCCTTGACCGGCAGCATGAACCTCTCCTCGCGCCTTCCCCTGGTGGGGTGCAGATACGCTAGCCACGGGTCGCATCGTTGACAAGGGGATTCGCGTTACCTAAGGTCTCAGCCCAATGAATACGGTTCTGGAGCCTCCGTCACGCCGCCTGCCGCAACGCCGGCCGCCCTTCCGCCGTTCCTTGCTGCTGCGCCTGCTGCTGCTTGCGTTTTGCTTTGCGCTCGGCATCGGCATCGCAAGCTTCGTCTGGCTCTCGCGCGACCTGCCGTCGACGACGCGGCTGCAGACGATCACGCAGAGCCTCAAGACCCAGGTCTTGGACCGCCACGGCGACGTCTATGGTTCCTTCGGCATCGAGAACCGGGTCGCCATCTCGCTCGACGCGATGCCGGAGCACCTGGTCGACGCCGTGCTCTCAGTCGAGGACCGTCGCTTCTACCGGCATTGGGGACTGGATATCTTGCGCTGGCCCAAGGTCTTGCTGACCGACATCGGGATTCGATTGCGCAGCCGGAGCGCGCCCCTCCAGGGAGCCAGCACGATCTCGCAGCAGCTCGCCCGTGACCTCTTCCTCACGAAGGATCAGAGCCTCGAACGCAAGCTCAAGGAGATGATCCTGACGCTGAAGATCGAGCGCGCCTACGCGAAAGAAGAGATCCTGACGCTGTACCTGAATCAGGTCTACTTCGGGGCCGGCGCCTACGGTGTGGAGTCCGTCTCGCAGACGCTCTTCGGCAGGCCTGCCGCCGAGCTCGACATCGTGCAGGCGGCCCTGATCGCGGGCATGCCGAAGAACCCTGCGGCCTACAATCCGCTGCGCTATCCGGACCGGGCCCGCGAGCGCCGGAATCTCGTCCTCAAGGCGATGGTGGACAACGACTGCCTCGATCGCGGACAACTGGCCGCTCTCCAGGCCGCGCCGCTCGGGCTCCTCGAGCACAAGCCTGAACGTCGGAGCGGGAGCTACTTCCTGGAGTACGTGCGACAGTACCTGGAGAGCCGCTACGGTACCGAGCAGCTCTACCGCGATGGGCTCACCGTAGAGACGACCGTTGATCCCGCGGCGCAGCTGCTGGCCGAAGAGGAGATGGAGGCCTACCTCGAGTACCTCGAAGGTTACATGCACTACCGGCAAACCTACGCCAGCGTCACCGCCCGCATCATTGCGGGCCAGCAGGTGCCGTCCGGCGAGCAGTATCTTCAGGGTGCCGTGCTCGTGATGGACCCGGAGATCGGCGCGATTCGCGCGATGGTCGGTGGTCGCGACTTCACGCAGAGCGAATTCAACCGTGCGGTCCAGGCGCCTCGGCAGCCGGGGAGCGCGTTCAAGCTCTTCGTCTATCTCGCTGCTATCGAGAACGGATTCGCCCCCAGCGACCTGATCCTCGACACGCCTGTATCCATTCCCCTCCCCGGGCAGGCGAAGGCCTATCGGCCACGCAATCACTCGGGCAAGTTCCTCGGCGAGATCACCCTGCGCACAGCCCTTGCCCAGTCGATCAACATCCCGGCCGTCAAGCTGACGAGTCGCCTGGGCCCGGTGACCGTGATCGACTACGCCCGACGACTCGGCATCGAGAGTCCGCTGCCGCCGGTGATGTCACTGGCGCTCGGCGCCGCCGATGTCACCCTGCTCGAACTCACCAGCGCCTATGGCACGATTGCCGCAGGCGGTATCCACAGCGAGCCCTTTGCCATCGTTCGCGTCATCGACCGCTGGGGCCAGGTGCTGGAAGAGCACCAGCCCGAGCGGCGCGAGGTCGTCAACCCACGCAGCAACTCTCTGATTACGAGCATGCTCGAGTCGGTGATCAGCTCAGGCACCGGGGTCCGCGCCCGCAGCCTCGGCTTCCAGCACCCTGCCGCCGGGAAGACCGGAACCACGGACTCCAACTTCGACGCCTGGTTCATCGGTTTCTCCCGCCAGTACGTTTGTGGAGTCTGGGTCGGCTTCGACCAGAAGCGGCCAATGGGGCAGTGGATGGAGGGGTCGCACGCGGCCCTGCCGATCTGGGCCGAGATCATGAAGGGTCTGCACGCGGATCTGCCGCCAGAAGCCTTCCCCGTGCCGGAGGGCATCGTCAAGGTGGCGATCTGCCCGCAATCGGGACTGCTTTCCACACGCTACTGCCCGGGCGCCCGCCAGGAGGCCTTCAGCGAGGGCCAGCAGCCGACGCGGACCTGCGATCGCCACGCGCACGGCGCTTCCGGCCGTCTCGGAACCGGGCCCGACTTCCGGGAGATCGACCGTCGAAGTCAGGAAGAGGAACTGCCCGGCCGCTGAGCCCAGCCGCTTCAAGCGCTGAGCAGTTCCTCCAACCGGCTCAGCGGCCGAAATCCGCGCGCGTCCTCCAGGCCCAGCAGCAAGGGGACTGCCGACGGCGGCTCCGGCCGCGCTTCGAGGAGCCGCGCCAGTTCCTCGGCGGCGGTCGTCACGCGCGCGGAGTCGCTGCCCTCGACCTGAGCGATGGTCTCGCCGACAGCGACGGGCTCCCCCCAACCCTTGAGGAAGACCACCCCCGCCGCCGAATCGACGCCATCCTCGGCGCGCACGCGCCCGGCCCCCAGCCGGGCCGCGAGCGAGCCGACGGCGGCCGCACTGGGAGCCGGCAGGAAGCCCGCTCTGCGCGCACAGACTGCGGCCGTCGCCGGTGCTGCCGGCAGACCCCAATCTGGACGGCCGGGATCGAGACGGCCGCCCTGGGCGGCAACCACGGCCAGGAATCGCTCCCGCGCCCGGCCCTCGGCCAGAACCGCTCGACAGTCCGCCAGCAGCGTCGATCGCGGTCTGCCGAGCGCCAGCTCGAGCATGACCGTCGCCAGCGCCAGAACGAGGTCCCGCGGGGGCGACGGACCGCCACCCCCGAGCAGGTCCAGGGCCTCGCGCAGTTCGGGCCGGTTGCCGACCGCCCGCCCCAGCGGCGACTCCATGCCTGTGTAGAGGACGCTGCACCGCAGCCCGAAGGCCGCCGCCGTCTCGCGCAACGCGGTCCCCAGCGCGCGCCCCTCGGCCAGGTCGCGCATGAAGGCGCCCTCACCCACCTTGAGATCGATCACCAGGGCCTGCGGGCCGGCTGCGATCTTCTTGCTCAGGATCGAACTCACGATGAGCGGCAAGGACTCGATGGTGCCCGTGACGTCGCGCAGGGCGTAGAGCCGCCGATCGGCCGGGGCGATGGTCTGGCTCTGGCCGATGAAGGCGCAGCCAAGAGCCTCGACCTGTCGCGCGAATGACTCGGCCGCTAACTCTGTGCGGAAGCCGGGGATCGCCTCCAGCTTGTCGAGCGTGCCCCCGGTGATGCCGAGGCCGCGCCCGCTGAGCATCGGCACGGCTGCGCCCAACTCGGCCACGAGGGGCGCCAGCACGAGCGAGAGCTTGTCGCCGACACCGCCGGTGCTGTGCTTGTCGACCGTCGGCCGGCCGAGACCCGACCACTCATGGCAGTGCCCCGAAGCGGCCATCGCGCGGGTGAGCGCAATGGTCTCGCCGGCGTCCATGCCTCGGCAGTAGATGGCCATCAGCAACGCACCGATCTGGTAGTCCGGCACTTCACCCGTCGCCACCGCCTGCGCAAAGCGGTTCAGCGCGGCGGGGGCGAGGGCGCGGCCCGCCCGCTTCTCGAGAATCAGGGGCAGGGCATTCACCGCAGCGGCTCCCGACGGGGATAGTCCAGGAACGGTCGGGGCAGGAAGTCCACCAGGCGACACCGCTCCCGTTCGCCGCTCGCGTTGACCAGGATCACCGGCAACTCCGCCGCGAACTCGCGCAGGACCTGCAGGCAGGCGCCGCAGGGCGGCGTGAAGCCAGCCGCTTCCGTGGCGATGGCGATCGCGAGCCAATCCCGCCGCCCCGCGAACACCGCCGCCGCGACCGCATTGCGCTCGGCACAGACGGAGAGCCCGAGCGAGGCGTTCTCGAGATTGGCGGCGGCGACGACGCTGCCATCCGCGCAGGCGATCGCCGCACCGACCCGAAACCCCGAATAGGGTGCGTGCGCCCCGGCGCGCGCCGCCAGTGCGGCCGCCACTAACGCCTGCTCATCCATGCCGCTCCTCCTCGCTCGCCGCCGACTGCGGCGCTTCCCTGAGCGCAGCCCAGAGCGACCGCCCCGCGCCCGTGACCGGCAGCGCAAAGGCCTCCGCCAGGGTGGCCGCGAGGTCGGCGAAGCTCTCGCGTCGACCGAGATCGCGCGCCTCGCGAACCTCAGGCCCGCGCGCCAGCAAGGGCACGTACTCCCGCGTGTGATCGCTGCCGGGGCCCGTGGGATCGTTGCCGTGGTCGGCGGTGATGAAGAGCCAGTCCCGCGGGCCCATGTCGGCGAGGAAGCCCGCGAGCCAGCGATCGAAGACCCGCAGCCCCTCGGCGTAGCCCGCCGGATCGCGGCGGTGCCCCCAGAGCATGTCGAAGTCGATCAGGTTGGCGAGCACCAAGCCGGCCCGCGCGGAGCGCGCCTGCACTTCGCGCAGGCTCGCCATGCACTCCTCGTTTCCCTTGCTGGGCACATGCGTGCTGAAGCCTCGCCCCGCGAAGAGGTCGCGGACCTTGCCGATGCCGATCACCGGCAGCCCCGCCGCAAGCAGGCGATCGAGCAGGGTCTCACCCGGCGGCGGCAGCGAGAAGTCGCGCCGGCCGGCGCTGCGGCGGTAGTTGCCCGACCGCCCCGTGAAGGGCCGCGCAATCACGCGGCTCACCCCGAACTCGCCCTGCAGGAGGGCGCGCGCTTCCGCACAGAAGGCGTAGAGCCCGGTCACCGGCAGCCGTTCCTCGTGCGCCGCCACCTGGAAGACGGAGTCCGCCGAGGTGTAGACGATCAGCTTGCCCGTCTCGCGGTGCTCGTCGCCGAGGCGCTCGATGATCTCCGTCCCCGAGGCGGCCACGTTGCCGATGAAGCCGAATCCCGTGCGCTGCGTGAGCTCTTCCAGCAGCGGCACCGGGAAGCCCTGCGGGAAGAGCGGGAACGGCCGGTCGAGCACGAGTCCCATCAGCTCCCAGTGCCCGGTCGTGCTGTCCTTGCCGGGCGACTTCGCCGCCAGGCGCGCGAAACCGCCCTGCACCGGACGGTCCAGGTCCAGGCCGTGCCAGGCCTGCACGCGACCGAGGCCGAGACCCGCGAGGGTCGGCAGCGCGAGCCCGCCTACGGCAGCCGCGAGATTGGCCAGGGTGTTGCGACCTTCATCGCCGAAGGCGCGGCTGTCCGGCAGGTCGCCGACGCCGAGGCCGTCGAGGATGATCACGAACACCCGCGGCGTCACTCCTCATGCCCTCCCATGTAGAGGTTGCGGCCGAGCAGCTTGTGGACGCCGGTCCAGTTGCTGTCGCCCCCCATCGTTTCCCGGCCCTCTTTGAGGACGCGGGCATAGCCGTCGATCTGCGCGTCGAGATTGTCGATGTGGTGGAAGACGATCGCCTCCAGGGTCTTGGGCAGCTTGGGGCTGCCGAACTCGTAGGCGCCCTGGTGGCTGACGATCAGGTGTTTGAGCCGGTAGACCGTCTCCAGCTCGAGTTCGGGGAAGCGCGGCAGGTACTCGCTGAGGATCTCGACGCCCTGCACGACGTGCCCGATCAGGCGACCCTCGGAGCTGTAATCGATCGCCCGCTCGAACTCCATCTCCCGCACCTTGCCGAGATCGTGGAGATAGCAGGCGGCGAGCAGGAGGTCGCGATCGAGCTCCGGATAGAGCGTGCACAGGTTCATCACGATGCGGCTCAGCTTGACGACGTGCTCCATCAAGCCGCCGACGTAGGGATGGTGCCAGGTCTTGCCCGCCGGCGCGGCCCGGAAGCGCCAGCCGAGCTCGGGATCCTCGAACATCTCCGTGAGGAGGCGCCGCAACGTGGGATCGCGGACGTCGGCCAGGCGCTGTCGCCACTCGGCCTCGAGCGCTTGCCGGTCGCAGGGTGTCACCGGCAGGAACTCGGCGAGGTCGAAGTGCGAGCCGTCCACCGCCTCGATCTCGTGGACGCGCACCTGCAGCTGCTCGCGGTAGTCCTGGACCTCGCCGATCACGCGCACGAAGCGGCCCTGCTCGAGGCGGTCGTAGGTCTCCTGGGCGCCGTCCCAGAGGATGCCGCCGAGCACGCCGCTGTTGTCGCTGAACTGGAAGAGGAGGAAGCGGCTGCCGTCCGGGTTCTTCTTGAGCAGCTTGCGCTTGAGGATGTAGATGCTGTCGATCTCCCGCCCCGCCTGGAGGCTGCTCACGGGCTCGCGTCGCATGGCGTCTCCGATCTAGACGTTGAAGCGGATGTTGACGATGTCCCCATCCTGGACAGGATACTCCTTGCCTTCCAGGCGCAGCTCGCCGTGCTTGCGCGCTTCCGCCAGGGAGCCGCGCGCGATGAAGGTCGCATAGGCGATCACCTCGGCCCGGATGAAGCCGCGCTCCAAGTCGCTGTGGACCTTCCCCGCCGCGCGCACGGCCGGCAAGCCGCGCTCGATGGTCCAGGCCCGCACCTCGTCATCGCCGACGGTGAAGAAGGAGGCGAGAGCGAGCAGTTCGTAGCAGGCGCGGATGAAGCGGTCGCGGGCGGGCTCGCTGACGCCGATGTCCGCGAGGAAAGCCTGCCGATCCTCGGGCGCCAGCTGCGCGATCTCCCACTCGTCGACCGCGTTCAGGCTCAGGAAGGCGAGGCCGCCCGCCTCGGCGAGCGCGGCAGCGCCGGCCAGGGCCCGTGCATCCGGCTCGCGGCCGCAGTTCGCGAGCAGCACCATCGGCGGTTTGCTGAGGAACTGGTAGCCGCGCACGAGGCTCTCCTCCGCCTCCTCGAGCGGCAGGCGGCGCAGCGGCTGCTCATCCCCCAGGGCCTCCTGCAGGCGCGTGAGCAGGGTTTGCTCCGGCAGCAGTTCGCGGCGGCCCTTGGCGATGTCCGCCTGCAGCCGCTCCAGCCGCCGTTCGACGAGGAGCAGATCCGTGAGGATGAGCTCCTGCTCCAGCGCTGCCGCGTCGACAGCCGCCCCCCCGCCCGGCTCATCGCCCGGAAAGGCGCGCAGGACGTGGACCAGCGCATCGACGTTGCGCATCTCGCTGAGCCGCTCGGACGGAATGCCGCCCCGCCCGACTTCGAAGGCGGGCAGGTCGAGGAACTCGATCTCCGCGTAGGTGGTCTTCTTCGGCTTAAAGATGGCGGTCAGACGGTCGACGCGCGGGTCGGGCACCTTGATCGTGGCCCGGTGCGCCTCGCGGCCGCCACCGCCCGTCGCCTCGCCCCGCCCCGTGAGCAGGTTGAACACGGTTGTCCGGCCGACCCGGGGCAGGCCGATGAGTCCGATCTTCATCGTCGCCTCCTGGGGGTATTGAAGCACAGGACCGGCGCCGGCGAGTACGAAAAAGCCCCGGTCCGAAGACCGGGGCGGAGAGGTCGAACGCCCTAGCCGTTCGTGATCATGTAGTTCTGGAAGCGGAAGACCTCGAGCGTGAGCGGACCGAGCACGCCCAATTCGTCCTGCTGGCTGCGCCGATAGGACTCGCCGAGCGGGCCGCCGATGCCGATCTGCCCGCCCTCGGACATTGCCGCCTTCAGGAAGAGTTCGCCCAGGGAGTTCACGCCCTCGAGCTTGAAGCGGCCGATCGCGGTGTCCAGCGTGTAGCTGAGGATGCCTCCCAGGTCGTTGCGCCCCAGCTCGCCCGTGACCCAGACCTTCTCGCCCTGCTGCCCATAGGCGCGCAGCATGGAGCGCTGATCCGATTCGCCGAGGCGGCCGATGTCGCCGAGCAGGTCGACGTAGGCGGTGCGGTCGAAGGAGGCGAAGTTCTGGTAGGAGGGGAAGACCGGCGGTTCGTCGGCCGTGACGAAGGAGGTGTCCGCGCCCTCGATGACGTGCTCCAGGATCAGGAAAACGTCCGGGCTGCTGCCCCACTGGCGGCGGACGCCCAGCTTGAAGCTGGCATCGACGCTGCCGAGGAGGGAGAGATCATCGGCGCAGAGGAACTCGAGGCGATCGCCCTCGGCGAGCAGGGCCAGCTTGCTGCCCACAGCCAGCACCTTCGGCGAGCTGAGTTCGAACTTGAAAAGCTTGTTCGTGTTCTCCCCACTGACGGCCTGCGTCAGGGACGCGGGCTCGTAGGGGTTCTCGATCTTCTTCTGACCACAACCCACCAGGGACAGGCTCGAAACCAGAACGCCCAGCGCCAGCAGGCGGAGGGCGAGGCGGGCCGGGTCGGTCGTCATCATCATGGACGAACTCCCTTCCAGAGTCACTCGGGCTCACTATGATGAGGGGCAGTTTGGGAAAGCGCGCGAAAGATACCACCGGTCCCAGGGGGAGTCAACGGCCAAAGTGCCGCCAGAATCGCGAGATATCTCCCTGACGGCCACCGCGGCAGGCAGGGGAACAGGGCTTTGAGGCACCGGGGAGGCTGGGTTATCTTGCTGGCGCCCGGGGCGCGGAGCCCCGGCCGCTCGCCGCCCCAGGAGGTGTTCATGTCCCGCCTACTTCGCCGCCTGCTCCTGAGCGCCACACTGCTCGCGACGCCCGCCGTGCTCGAGGCCGCACCGGCCCCCTTCCCCGGCGAGGAGGAGGCCGCCGCCTTCGCCCGGCTCTTCGTGAGTGAGCGCGAGCGGCTGGTGCCGGGCCTGATCGAGCTCCAGCTCGCCGCGGCGCCGGCCGCGCCGGGCGAGCTGGCGGGCCGCGGGGTGACCAGCCTGCCCGCACTGGACGCTGCCCTGCGCCAGCGCGGCCTGCGCGGGCTGGAGCCGATCTTCTTCCGCGTTGCGCCGGCCCGCGGCGCCTTCGGCGACTTCCGGGACCGCTTCTTCACCGTCCAGCTCGATCCCACCGTCGATCTGCGGGAGACCTGCCTCGCCCTGATGGCCCTGCCGGAGGTGCTCACCGCCTGGCCCGTCCTGCGCTGCCCGCTCGCGCGCGAGCCCGTCGCCATCGTGACGCCCAACGATCCCAGCTTCGGCGCCCAGTACTACCTGACCACCAACGGCGGCCGCGGTACCCTGCGCGCGAAGGGCGCCTGGGGCCACAGCCTCGGCGACAGCAGCGTCGTTGTCGCCATTTGCGACACGGGGATCGATCTCGACCACCCGGACCTCGCAGGGCCGGCGCCCTACCTCGCGGGCAATCTCGCCATCGACTGGGAGGAGTACGGCGGCGCCAATCACGTGGACGACGATGGCAACGGCTACGTCGACGACTGGCGGGGCTGGGACTTCGTCAACGTCGGCTCCGGGCCCTACCCGGGCGAGGACTACGCGACCGAAGACAATCAGCCCGCCGACTTCGTCGGCCACGGCACCAACTGCGCCGGCTGCGTGAGCGCGATCTGCAACAACGGCGTCGGCATCGCCGCGATCGGCTGGCGCGTGCGGATCCTCCCCCTGCGCATCGGCTTCGCCGTCGAGGACGGCCAAGGCGGCATGACCGGCGTCGCCTATTCCACGACGATGGCGAGCGCCTTCAACTACGCCCGCGTCAAGGGCGCGCAGGTCGTGAACCTCAGCTTCGGCTCGAGCTACACGCCGAGCCTGCTGAGCGCGGTGAACGCCTGCTACAACGCCGGCGTGATCATGGCCGTTGCGGCCGGCAACGACAACAGCAGCACGGCCGACTACCTGGCGACGACGGCGAAGTGCCTCGACGTCGCCGCGACGACGAGCACGGACGGCAAGGCGGACTTCTCCAACTACGGCAGCTGGGTCGACCTCTGCGCGCCGGGCGTCGGCATCCTGACGACGGCCATCGACGGCTACGCGGTGACGCAGGGCACCTCCTTCGCGAGCCCGCTCGCCGCCGGCCTCGCGGCCCAGGTGTACTGGCGGCTCCACGCCGGCCAGCGCAGCCAGGCCAACGCGACGAGCGTGCGCGCCAAGCTCCTGGACACCTGCGACGACATCGACGCCCTCAATCCGGGCTACGGCGGCCTGCTCGGCGCCGGTCGCATCAATGCCTTCCAGGCGCTCGGCGGGGGCAGCTTCTTCGCGTTCCCCGACGGGTTCCCCGCTTTCCAGGAGGCGATCGACTTCGCCGTCGCGGGCGACAGCATCGTCGTCCGTGGCGCCGTGAGCGCCGCCACGGGCCTGATCAATCCCGACAAGGCGCTCAGCCTGCTCGGCGGCTGGAGCGCCGACTACGAGAGCCGCGACCCGGCGGGCAACCCGAGCACCCTGCTCGGCAACGGGGTCCAGCCCCTCTTCGTGCTGAACACCCCCGGGCTGGGCGCCGAGCTCGTCATCGACGGCTTCCGGCTCGAGAACGGCGCCGGCAGCGCCGGCTACTTCCCGACCCTGGGCCGCTACGGCGGGGGCATGCTGGTGAGCGCCGGCGCGCCTGCGCTGCGCCATCTCGTCTTCGCGGCGAACGACCTCAGCGGCGAGGCCGTCTCCGCGGGCGGCGGCCTCTTCGTCGCCAACACGAGCCTCGCGCTCCAGGACTGCCGCTTCGAGGGCAACCGCGCCGTCCGCGGCGGCGGCCTCGGGCTCTACCAGGCCAGCGTGACCCTTGCCGATTGCGTCTTCAGCGACAACGCGGCCACGCACGCGACGAGCAGCGCCCGCCGCGGCGGCGCCCTCCACTTGCAGGGCGGGCAGATCGGCGGCAGCGGGGTCAGCTTCGACCTGAACGCGGCCCTCGACGAGGGCGGCGCGGTCTACCTCGACGCGGCGAGCAGCCTGGCCCTGGGCGCCTCTGCCTGGACGGACAACAGCGCCGGACCGGCCGGCGGCGCCATCGCTGCCCTTGGCCCCGTCGCGCTCGACCGCTGCGCGCTCAGCGACAACAGCGCTGCCGCCGGCGGCGCCCTGCACGCTGCCGCCGCGCTCACCGTCACCGGCTCGGCTTTCGCGGGCAACGGCAACCCGGCGCTGACCACTTTCGGCGGCGCCATCTACAGCCTGAATGCGCCGCTGGCGATCCGCAGCTGCAGCTTCCAGGGCGACGCGGTCAGCCTGCAGGGTGCCGCCCTCTACGCCCAGGGCAGCAGCGGGCAGTTCCGCAACAACAGCTGCGAGGCGCTGATCGGCCCCTATGCGGGCGCCGCCATCGTCTGCAACGGCGCGGCCCTGGACCTGCGCAACTGCCAGTTCACGCACATCGCCGCGGGCTTCCCGGTCTTCGCCTCCGGCGCCAACCTGCCGACTGCGGGCTACAACAACTTCTTCGGCAACGGCAGCGGCGACTACCTCGGCGTGACGAGCGCGGGTGGCGACACGCACGTCGATCCGCTGTACGTCGGCGCGGTCGTCGGCGATCTGCACCTGGGCCTCGACTCGCCGAGCCTGGATGCCGGCGATCCGGCGATCCTCGACCCCGACGGCGGCCGCAGCGACATCGGCGCGCACGGCGGACCCGAGGCCACCGCCGAGCAACCGGACGCGCCCGCTGGACTGCAGGTCGTCACCCGCGGCGAGCGGGCCTGGTTCATCGACCTCGACTGGGACGACAACGCCGAGGGCGACCTGGCGGGGTACGCTGTCTATCGGGGTCTCAGCGTCGATTTCACCCCGGGCGCGGCCAGCCGCGTCGCGCTCATCGCGCCGCCCGTCTCCAGCTGGCGCGACGAGGTGCCCGACGGCGAGACGCTCTTCCACTACAAGGTCGCCGCCTACGATGCGGACGGCTACGCCAGCGGCTACTCGGCCTCCGCCAGCGGAACGGGCCAGAACGACACCGCCGCCGGTGACCTGCCGCCGGCCCGCTTCCGTCTGCTGGAAGCCTGCCCGAACCCCTTCAACCCGAGCACCGCCGTCGGTTTCGAGTTGCCGGCGCCGGCGACGGTGCAGCTGACGCTCTTCGACGCCCAGGGCCGCTGCGTGCGCAGCGAGTGGCTGGGACGCGTGGCGGCCGGCCGCCACCGCTGGACCTGGGACGGCCGCGACGGCGCGGGACGGCCCCTGCCCAGCGGCGTCTACGCCCTGCAGTTCGCCGCCGGACCCTGGCAGGGTCGACAGAAGCTGACATTGCTGAAATAGGAGGCGTCCGCCGATGTCCTGGCGCCCTGCCTGCTGGCTGCTCGGCGCCGCCGCGTCCGCGCTGGCGGCCGACTTCGATCCGGCGCAGCTGCCCGCCTGGCAGCGCTACGCCTGGCAGGACCTCGCCCCCCTGCTCAGCCACGCCGACGAAGCCGAGCTGCTCGCGCTCGACTCGCCGGCAGCGGTCGCGGAGTGGACGCGCCGCTTCTGGCTGCGCCGCGATCCGACCCCGACGACACCGGCCAACGAGCGCCAGGAGCTGCACGAGAAGCGCCTCGAGACCGCGCGCGCGCTCTACCCCGGCCGCGGACCGCTCGGCCTCGACCAGCGCGGCGAGGACTACGTCCGCTTCGGGCCGGCGGACGAGGAGGCCACCATCGACGAGTGGTTCGACGAAACCGGCCATCACCCGGCGCGTCTGATCTGGCTCTGGCTCTCCCCGCCGATGCGGGCAACCTACGCCGACTGGAACCTCGACGGCGAGTGGGAGCAGGCCTGGGACGAGTCGCCCTCGTCGCGGCCGGACGTCGCGCGCCGGCTCGAGAGCGCCGTGCTCCAGGACGGTCAGGCCGCCGACGCGCAGCTGCTCGACGAGCTGCGCCTGAAGGACCCCCTCGCCTACCAGGATCTCCTGCGCCAGCTCGCCGAGGGCGAGGTCGTCAATGCGCTCGAGGTGCAGAACCAGCGCCTGATCGCCGACCTGATGGGCAGCAAGTTCCGCCGCATGGAGGCGAGCTACCAGGAGAACCGCCGCAGCCGGCGCGACACCTACGTCCACGACTTCCAGGCCCAACCGCTCTGGGCCGTCTTCGCCGTCGACTGCTACCGCGGCGGCCGCGGGCGCAGCCGCGTGGAGATCAGCCACCAACTGCGCCTGAACGACCTCGGCTTCCGCTGGGCGGAGGCGCGCGGCGACTTCGCCGCTGTCCTGCGGCGCGAGGCGGTCCTCTACGATACCGGCGAGCGCGTGGCGGCAAGCCTCGCCGACAGCCTGCCCATTCGCGCCGAGACGCTCGCGGACACGAAGCGCCCCCTGCTCGTGCCTGGCCTGCTCGCCGTGGAGCTGCCCCCCGGCGACTACCGCCTCGCCCTGCGCCTCGAGGATGCCGCCAGCCGCCGCCTGCAGATCTTCACCACCCCCGTGCGCGTGCCCGCATTCCCGGCCGACAGCCTCTGCCTGAGCGACATCAGCTTCGCGAGCAACCTCCAGCGGGGCGCGGCCCCCGCCGCGTTCGCCAAGGGCGAGTGGAGCGTCACCCCCCACCCCCTGCGCGCCTACGCCACGGACCGCAGCGTCCAGCTCTACTTCGAAGTCTACGGCCTGGCGGTCGACGGCGAAGGCCTCAACGACTATGCGGTGAGCTACCGCATCCGGCCGCGGACGCCGATCGTCAGGTCCTCCTGGCTCTTTTCGCTGGAGGAGAGCGTCAACGCGGAGGCGGGCAGCACCTTCGTCGACCGGCACCGCGGCGAGAGCGCTCGCCATCCACTGAGCATCCCGGCTGCGTCCTTTGCCGAGGACAGCTACCTCGTCGAGGTCGAGGTGCGCGATCGCCTCAGCGGGCGCCGGGCGCTGGCGCGCAGCCAATTCAGCGTCGTCAGCCCCGCCGCCCTCGCGGGAGGCGCCGGGCCCCTGCGCTAGGGGCCCCGGGCCGGCCCGCCCGCGTTGACAGCACGCAGTCCCTGTGTCAGCCTCGCGGCGTGCCGTTACACGGGGAGGTCGCCATGACCCGCCGCACCGCGATCCCGCGCGCGCTCGCCCTCGCCCTCGTCGCCGCCCTCGCCTGGACCGGCGCCCTCCGCGCTCAGGAGGGCACCGCCGCCCTGCCTCTGCGCATCGGGTTCAACGGCGGCGAGAGCCCGGGCATCATCCGCCTGAAGGCGAACGCCTTTGCGGCCTTTCTCGAGGAGCGCAGCGGGCTGCGCTGCCAGCCCCTGATCACCGAGACCTACAGTCAGCTCATCCGCGCGATCGCGGAGGGCAAGGTCGACTTCGCCTTTCTCTCGCCGCTCGGTTACGTGACGGCCTCTCAGGTGGCCGATGCGGAACTCCTGCTCAAGAGCGAGCGCGGCGGCCGGCCCTTCTACTGGAGCGTGATCCTCGTGCGCCGCGAGAGCGGCATTCGCAATCTGGGCGACCTGAAGGGCAAGCGCTTCGCCTTCACGCACCTGGGCTCGACCTCGGGCTACGTCGTGCCCCTCAGCGCCCTGCTCAGCGAAGGCATCGATCCCGACCGCTTCTTCGCCAGCATCGTCTACGCCGGCGGCCACAGCGCGGTGATCCGCGCGATCCTGGCCGGCGAGGTGGACGCCGGCGCCACCTTCGCCGACGACCCGGAGGGCCGCGAGGGCGCCTGGACGGCCGAGGAGTTCATCGCCGCCAGCGAGGCCGCCAAGCTGATGCCGATCTTCTTCTCGCCGCCGATTCCCGGGGACACCTTCGTCGCGACGGCGCGGATGCGGGCGGCGCAGCCGGCCATCGTCGCCCAGGTGAAGGGCGTCCTCTTGGCGATGGGCGAGAGCAACCCCGGGCGCCTGATCCTCGGCGACCTCTACAACATCGACAATCTGGTGCCGGCCGAAGACGCCGACTATGAGGTCGTGCGCAGCGCCTTCGCCGCCGTGCGCAACCGCTAGGCGCGCGATGGCCGGGGAAGCGGAGAGGCCGCAGTGCGTCTACTGCGGAGCGTCCGTGGATCTCGTGGCCGACGAGCACATCGAGGCGCTCTGGTACTGCCGGCCTTGCCTGACGCGCCGGCTGGAGCACCAGTTCCTCGTCGAGGAGGGCTGCGACAGCGACGACCCCAGCCACGAGTAGGCGCTAGCCGTAGCGAATCTCGAATCCCTCGCCGCTGAAGTCGGCGGCTTCGGCGGCGGGCAAGCGCTCAACGGCGCGCACCGTCGCCGCGGCCGGACCTCGCCGCAGCTCCGATTCCAGCGCGTCGAGGGCGGCGGCGGGACCCGCGACGAGCAGCGCGACCGATCCGTCCGGCCGGTTCGCGACCCAACCCTGGAGCCCGAGGGCCCGCGCCGCGCGCCGCGCGAAGGCGCGATAGCCGACGCCCTGCACCCCACCGCTGATCCGATAGACGCGTCGCTCCATTGGCAGGCCTCCCCTCGGCTGCTAAGCTGCCCGCTGTCGGCGACGATCCAAGCACGGAGGCCGCCGGGGGAGCAAGGCCCAATGCCCGGCTCGGCGGAGATCGCGGTGCTCGGCCTCGGCTGGTGCGCCTGCGATCGCATCTACAGCGTCGATCGCTACCCGCCGCCCGGCGGCAAGGCGCGCATCCGCGGCGTGCTCGAGCAGGGCGGCGGCCAGGTGGCGACGGCCCTCGTCGCCCTGGCGCGCCTGGGCCACCGGGGGCGCATCGTCGGCAAGCGGGGGGACGATCCCGAGGGCGAGCGCATTGCGCGCGAGTTCGCCGAGGCCGGTGTCGACACGGCGGGCCTGATCACTGTTCCCGGCGCGCGCAGCCAGCTCTCGGTGATCCTCGTGCCGGCGGCGGGCGGCGAGCGCACCATCTTCGTGCACCGGGGGGGGGGGATCGATCTCGGCCCCGCGGATCTGGAGCCGGGCCTGCTGCCGGCGGCGCCCTACATCCTGCTCATCGACGGCCACGAGCTGGAGGCCTGTCTCTTCGCCGCGGCGCACTGCCGGGCGCGGGGTGGGCGCGTCGTCCTCGACGCCGAGCACTGCGAGCCGCGCACGCGGGAGCTGCTGCCCCTCGTCGACGAGTTGGTCGCGGATGAGAGCTTTCCCGCGAAGTTGCTCGGCGAGGCGGTGGATCCGGGCGCGTCGGCGACGCTCGCGGCGCTGCGGGCCACGGGCGCGCGGCGCGTCACGGTCACCCTCGGCGCGCGCGGGGCGGTCGGCTGGGACGGGCAAACGCGCGTCGAGCAACCGGCCTTCGCAGTGCCGGTCGTCGACACGACGGGCGCCGGGGACGCCTTTCACGCCGGCGTCTGCCACGGCCTGCTCGCCGGGCTCGACTTCGCGGCGACCCTGCGCTTCGCCTGCGCACTGGCCGGGCTCAAGTGCCGCGCTCCCGGCGGCCGCCTGGGCCTGCCCAGCCTCGCCGAGGTCGAGGCCCTCCTCGCCAGCGGCCGGCTCAGGCGCGACTGAGGCGGGCGAGCAGCTCGACGTGGTGGGTCTGCGGGAAAAAGTCGAAGAGCCGCAGGCTCTCCAGGCGGAAGCCACGCGCGCACCAGCCTTGGAGGTCGCGGGCGAAGGTCGCCGGATGGCAACTCACGGCGAGGATCTCCTGCACCCCCAGAGGATCGAGCCAGGCCGCCAGCTCGGGCGCGCCCTGGCGCGGCGGATCGAGGACGATGCTGCGATACTGGCGCCCCTCGGCGGCGAGCACTGGCAGCAGCTCGGCGACGCGACCGGCGCGGAAACGAGCCCGCGCTGCCCGCGCCTCGCGCGCCGACTTGCGCGCGCTGCGCAGGGCGCTGCGCCGGCTCTCGATGCCGAGCACGCGCGCGCCGCTGAGCGCGAGCGGCAGGCTGAGGTTGCCCGCCCCGCAGTAGAGATCGAGAACCCAGGGGGCGTCGGCGAGCGAGAGCTCGGCGAGCAGCGCCTCGAGCAGCTGGCGGTTCGCCGCGCGGTTGGCCTGCACGAACTCCCCCGGTCGCGTGTGGAGCGGGTAGCTGAGCCGGCGCCCATCCGGGGCCGCGAGCTCGACCTGCTCGAGCAGATAGGGCGCGCCCGGCGGTTCCCGCAGCCAGCGGTCTTCGCGGTCGCGCAGCCCCCAGTGGACTGCGAGTCCTGGCGGTGCCCAGGCGGCGAGGGCCGCCGCCAGTTCGCGGCCCTCGCGGCCGGCGTCCCCGACCGTGGCCACCAGCTGCAGGGCAGGTGCCGGCGCCCCGCCGAGCAGAGTGAGTTCGACCTCCGCGCCGAGCGGACGCCGCAGCCGCCCGGCGAGATGCGCGCGTAGCGCGCTGACCGCCTCGGCCAGCGCCGGCTCGAGCAGCAGACAGCGCTCGTGTTCGACCAGGCGGTGGCTGCCCCGCGCGAGGAAGCCGAGCGCGAGCCGGCCGCCGCCTGCGCCGAGGAGCCGGTACTCCGCGCGCCGACGGTAGTCGAAAGGCGCCGGGGTCGGCGCGAAGACCGGCGCCGGCCACTCGGCGAGACCCGCGATGCGCCGCAGGGCCGCCTCGACGACGGCCTGCCGGGCCGCGCGCTGCGCCTGCGGGTGGACCTGCTGCCACTGGCAGCCGCCGCACTCACCGGCCACCGGACAGGGCGGCGCGACGCGCGCGGCCCCCGGCGCGAGGACGGCGAGCAGCTCCGCCCGCGCCCAGCGGGAATGCTCCTCGCTGAGGCGCACGCGCAGGCGATCCCCCGGAACCGCTCCCGGCACGAAGACCGCCCGCCCGTCCAGGCGACCGACGCCGTCACCGCCGGCGGCGAGATCGGCGATCAGCAGTTCCACCGGCTCTCCCATGCCTCACCTCGGCGCGAGGGCGGGGACGAGAAAAGGGTCCGGGCGGCGGCCCGGACCCCCAGCGTAGCCATTCGGGCGGCGCTTGGCGATCGCTTTCGCCCTAGGTGGCGAAGTTGAGTGCCTCGCGCAGCTGCTGCTCCCGGCGCGCCACGGTCTGGGCGTCCACCGTCGCGATCGCCGTCAGATTGACGATCGTGCCGACGTCGCTGCCGCGCACGACGAGGTGGATCGGCTTGGCCATGCCCATCATGATCGGTCCGTAGCTGTGGGTGGCGCTGAACTTCTCCAGCAGCTTGAGGGCGATATTGCCCGCATCGAGATTCGGGAAGATGAGCAGGTTGGGCCGCCCCTTCAGTTCGGTGAAGGGGAAGTGCTCGCGCAGCGCGTCCAGGTCGAGGGCGAGGTCGGCCTGCACCGGACCGTCCACCACCAGGTAGGGACGCTCCTGGCGGATGAGCCGCACGGCCTCCGCCACCTTCTCCGTCTCGGGCGTGCGCACCGAGCCGAAGCTGGCGAAGGAGAGCAGCGCGATGCGCGGCACGATCTGCAGGCGATCCAGCTCGGAAGCGGCCATCAGCGTGATCTCCGCCAGATCGCGTGCATCCGGATTGATGTTCACCGAGCAGTCGGCCAGGCAGTAGAGCCGGTGCTCGTGGACGAGCATGTACATGCCGGCCACGAGGCGGCCGCCGGGTCGCGGGCCGATGATCTTCAGCGCCGGCCGCAGAACCTCCGGGTAGTTGACGGTGACGCCGGCCACCATTCCGTCGGCGTGCCCCTGCTGCACCATCATCGTCGCGAAGACGAAGTAGTCGCGCAGGTCGTGCTGGGCCTGCACCTGGGTGATCCCCTTGCGCTGGCGCAGCTTGTAGTAGGCCTTGACGTACTCCTCCATCTGCGGCGCGCTCTTGGGCTCGACGATCTCGATGCCCTCCGGGTCGTGGTGCAGCTCCTCGAAGCGGGCGCGGATCTCCTCGGCACGGCCGAGCAGCAGGGGTCTGGCGATGCCCTCGCGGGCGATCTCGCTGGTGGCCCAGATGACCTTCGGATGCGTGCCCTCGGGGAAGACGATGCGCTTGGGATCGCGCCGGGCGAGGACGTGGAACTTGCGCATGATCTCGCGCGACCAGTCCTGGCGCTCGCGCAGCTTCTCGCGGTACTCCTCGAGGTCGATCGGCTTCTGGGCGACCCCCGTCGCCATCGCCGCCTCGGCGACGGCGCTCGCCTCCCAGACCAGCACGCGCGGATCGAAGGGCTTGGGGATGATGTACTCGGGCCCGAAGCTGAGATCGCTGTCGTCGTAGGCGCGTTTGACCGACTCCGGCACCTCCTCCTTGGCCAGTCGCGCGAGCGCGCGCGCGGCGGCTAGCTTCATCTCCTCGTTGATCGCCGTCGCCTCGACGTCGAGGGCGCCACGGAAGATGAAGGGAAAGCCGAGCACGTTGTTGACCTGGTTCGGGTAGTCGCTGCGGCCGGTGGCCATGATGCAATCCGGGCGAGCCGCCTTCGCCGCCGGGTAGGTGATCTCCGGGTCGGGGTTGGCCATCGCGAAGATGATGGGCTTGTCCGCCATCGCCCTGACCATCTCGGGCGTCACGAGGTCCTTGAGCGAAACGCCGCAGAAGACGTCGGCGCCGCGCAGGGCGTCGCCGATGTCGCGCGCCTTCGTCGCGCGGTAGTACCTGTCCTTGTACCGGTTGCGCCCCTCGTCGCCGCGGCCCTGCCAGAGCACGCCCTTGCTGTCCACCATCAGGATGTTCTCGGGGCGCACGCCGAGCAGGACGTAGAAGTCCGCGCAGGCGATGCCGGCCGCCCCGGCGCCGCTGAAGACCACCTTCACCTTGCTGATGTCCTTGCCCACCAGCTCGAGCGCGTTGACGAGCGCGGCGCCGGAGATGATCGCCGTGCCGTGCTGGTCGTCGTGAAAGACGGGGATCTGCATCTCCTGCTTGAGCCGCTCCTCGATGACGAAGCACTCGGGGGCCTTGATGTCCTCGAGGTTGATGCCGCCGAAGGTGGGCTCCATCGCCTTGACGGCGGCGATGACCGCCTCGGGGTCCTCGGTGGCGAGCTCGATGTCGAAGACGTCGATGTCGGCGAAGCGCTTGAAGAGGACGCCCTTGCCCTCCATCACCGGCTTGCCGGCGAGGGCGCCGATGTTGCCCAGGCCGAGCACGGCCGTTCCGTTGGAGACCACGGCCACCAGGTTGCCCTTGGCCGTGTACTGGCGGGCCAAGCTGGGATCGCGCTCGATCTCCAGGCAGGGCTGGGCAACGCCGGGCGTGTAGGCCAGCGAGAGGTCGCGCTGGGTGACGCAGGGCTTGGTGGAGATGACCTCGATCTTGCCGCGGCGCTCGCCGCCGGCGTGGTACTCGAGCGCGGCCCGCTTGAGGGCCTCCCGCTTCTCGTTGGCGTCGGCCATCGGATCCTCCTCCGCAATGGCAGCCTGGGCGACCGCGGCGCGGTCGCCGGGTTTAGGACCTACAACTCCTGTCCGGGTACAAGAAAGGGCCGCACCCGGCCCTTGTCAATGCTGAGCCGGGCGGCCGCGAGGGCGCTAGGCGCGCTCGAGGTACTTGCCGGTGGCGGTGTCCACGCGGATCCGCGTGCCGCTCTGCACGAAGCCGGGCACCGTGACGACCAGCCCCGTCTCGCAGGTCGCCGGCTTCGTCTGCGCCGTGGCGGTGGCCCCCTTCACCTCGGGCGGCGTGTCGACGATGGTCATCTCGACCACCTTGGGCAGGTCGATGCCCACGACGCGCCCCTCGAAGGTCTGCACGTCGACGCTGGTGTTCTCGACGAGGTAGGGGAGGGCGTCGCCGAGCAGATCGCCGGGGATGTGGATCTGCTCGAAGCTCTGCTCGTCCATGAAGACGTAGTCGCTGCCATCCTGGTAGCTGTAGGTCATCTTGCGGCTGAGCACGTCCACGCGCTCGACCTTGTCCGGCGATCCGTAGCGAAGCTCCTTGTTCACACCGGTCTGCAGGTTCTTCATCTTGACCTGGACGTGGGCGGGGCCCTTGCCCGGGGTCACGTGATTCATCTCGGTGACGCGGAAGAGCTCGCCGTCGATCTGATGGATCTGGCCGGCGCGGATCTGGGTAGCGATGATCTTCATGGATAGCCTCACGGTGACGGGCGAAGGGGCCCGGGCGAGGGCGCAAGATAGCAGAGGCGGCGAACAGCGGCAAGACTCAGGCGGACCAGGCGTCCAGGCTCGCGGCAACGGACTCGACCAGGGCCCCGAGATCGTAGCCCCCCTCGAGCACGGCGACGAGGCGGCCTCCGCAGAGCTCGTCGGCGAGCGCGCCCAGCTGCGCGCTGAGCTGGCCGTAGCCCGCGGTCGTCACGTCGTGCTGGGCCAGCGGATCGGCGTGATGCCCGTCGTAGCCGGCCGAGACGAGCAGGAAGTCCGGCCGGAAGCCGCGCAGCGCGGCGCTGAGCTCGCCCCCGACCCAGTGCAGGTATTGCTCGTCGCCGCTGCCCGGTCCGAGCGGCCGGTTCAGCGTGCAGTCCAGGCCGGGGCCGGCGCCCACTTCGCTGCGCCGGCCGGTGCCGGGGTAGAGCGGCGACTGGTGGCAGCTCGCGTAGAACACGGTCGGGTCCTCCCAGAAGATCTCCTGCGTCCCGTTGCCGTGGTGGACGTCGAAATCGACGATGGCCACCTTGGCCGCCAGGCCCGCCTCCTGCAGCGAGCGCGCGGCGACCGCCGCGTTGTTGAAGAGGCAGAAGCCCATCGCCCGGCTGGACTCGGCGTGATGCCCGGGCGGGCGCAGCGCGCAGAAGGCGCGCCGTGCCTCGCCCGCCGCCACCGCGCGGCAGGCCGCGATCGCCGCGCCCGCCGCGCAGAGCGCCGCCCGCCAGCTCGCGGGCACGACCGGCGTGTCGGGATCGAGGTAGCCCGGCCCGCGGGCGCAGCCGGCGCGCACCCGCTCGAGGTGGCCGCTCGTGTGCGCGGCGGTGATGGCCCCCTCGGCGGCCACGGGCGCCTCCCGGAGCCAGCGGTAGCGCGCCGGATCGAGGCCGGCGAACAAGCCCTCGAGCGCCGCGAGGCGCGCTGCGCGCTCCGGGTGCCCGTGCCCCGTGTCGTGAGCGTGGCCGCTCGAATCGGTGTAGATGGCCAGCGGCGCCCGCACGCGCAACCTCGCCGTCGCTCTGGACTCGCCCAGCCTCCGCCCTTCGGATGCAGGCGGAGTCAGTATGCCACGGCGTCCCCCACCGCACCAGTCTCGCGCCGGCGCCGCGTTGACGCCCGGCGCCCGCGCGTGCTACTCCTGCCCCACCCCTTCGCGGAGGCCGCGATGACCAGCCACCCCCTCGCGGGTCAATGGGCCCTCGTCCTCGGCGCGTCGAGCGGCTTCGGCGCTGCGTCGGCGCTGGCCCTGGCCCGCCGCAGCTGCCACATCGCGGGCGTGCACCTGGACCGCCGGGCGACGCTGCCCAAGGTCCAGGAGATCATCGGCGCCATCGAGGCGACGGGGGTGCGCGCGCTCTTCTTCAACGTCAACGCCTCGAGCCAGGAGAAGCGCGACGAGGTGATCCAGCAGCTGCAGGCCGTCGGCGTCGGGCGCTTGCAGGTGCTGCTGCACAGTCTCGCCTTCGGGTCGCTGCTCCCCTACTTCCCCGCGGCGGTCGCGGGCGGCGAGCCACCACCCACCATGGGCCGCGACCGCATGGAGATGACCCTCGACGTCATGGCCCACAGCCTCGTCTACTGGACGCAGGACCTGCTGGCGGCCGGCCTGCTCGGCGCCGGCAGCCGCATCTTCTCGATGACCTCCTCGGGCGGGAGCCGAGTAATGCCCAGCTACGGCGCCGTGAGCGCCGCCAAGGCCGCCCTGGAGAGCCACACCCGCCAGATGGCGATGGAGCTCGCGCCGCGGGGGATCACGGTCAATGCCCTGCGCGCCGGGGTCACGGACACGCCGGCCCTGCGCATGATCCCGGGCAACGAACGGATCCTGGCGATGGCCCGCGAGCGCAATCCCTCCGGCCGGCTCACCCTGCCCGAGGACGTGGCGGGCGCCCTCGTCGCGCTCTGCGGGCCCGGCACGGACTGGATCACCGGCAATGTGATCGGCGTCGACGGCGGCGAGGACATCGTCGGCTGAGACCGGGGCCGGGCGTTCGCCGCCGCGGACCCGGAGCGAAGGAGGAGTCGATGCCGATCCCGAAACAGCTGCCCCCGGCTTCCGGCAGCGAGCCGCCGGACGATAGTCACACGCCCTTCGTCCACTGCGCACCGCACACGCGGGCCGGTGAGCCCTTCCCGATCGCCGTGCGCGTCGGCCACGTGGCCGAGCACACGGACGACCCGGAGCACTACATCCCCTGGGTGCAGCTCTGGAGCGGCGAGCGCCTGCTCGCCGAGGCGCGCTTCGCCCAGGGGCTGCTTGGCGGCCAGGGCGCGTGCGGCAACGCGACCGTGACCTTCAACTTGGTGCCGGCGCCGGGAACCCTCGATCTGACCGCCCTGGCCTACTGCAACCGGCACGGCCTCTGGGAGAGCGCGCCGGTCCGCGTCGAAGTCGAAGCGCCCACGGAGGACTGAGGGATCCCGAGCCGACCGGCCGCAGCAGAGGCCGGCGCTGCGGCCATCGGTTCGCGCGCCCGAGGAGCGCGAACGGATGGGACCCTTGGGAAAGGGCTTGCCGGGGGCCCGACCGATCGCTACGCTGCGTAGCATGAAACGAGAACTCGTAATACTCGCCTGCATCGCCTGCACGGCGGCCGGACGGGCTCACGCCCATGGCGTTCGCCATGCGGTGAGCCACGCCAGCGCTGTGGTCGTGACGATCCGCCATGTCGATGGCGCTCCGCTGGTCGGGGCGCAGTACCGGATGTTCGCGCCCGGCGCAGACAGCCCCTTTCAGAGCGGCCGCACGGATGCCGCCGGTCGCGTCGGTTTCCTGCCCGATCGCCCCGGCGAGTGGCGTCTCACGGCGGCGAGCGAGGATGGGCACGGCGCCGACATCGCCATCGCGATCGACTCGTCGCTGGCAGTGCCCTTGGCCGCCGATAGCACTGTCGCCGCCCGGCCGCCGCTGCTGATGATCCCCGGCAGCGCTGCGGCGGCAAAGGTGCGCCCGCTCTGGGACCGGGCGGCTCCGATCGTCGCCGGTGTCGGCCTGCTCTTCGGACTCTTTGGCGTGGTCGTCCTCTTCGCGAGGCGTCGCTGATGCCGGTCCTCCCGGCCCGCGGCGGCCTGCCCCAGGCACGCCGTGCACGTCCCTGACGGCATGCTCAGCCCGCGCTTCTATCTGCCGGCCTGGGGCGCGGCCGGCCTCGCCTGGGCCTGGACGCTGCGGGCCGGCGGCCGCCGCTTCGATCTCGATCGCCTGCCCCGCCTGGCCAGTCTCAGCGCGCTGGCCTTTCTCCTGATGAGCCTGCCGCTCCCCTTGCCCGGCGGCACGAGCGCGCACGCCTCGGGCATCGGCATCCTCGCCGTGAGCGTGGGGCCGGGGCTCTGCTTCCTCGCTGTCTCGCTGGTGCTGTTGCTGCAGGCCCTCGTCTTCGGCATGGGCGGCATCACCACCCTGCCCCTGAACGCCCTCGCGATGGGCCTGGCCGGGGGCAGCGCGGCCTGGGCGATCTGGCGCGCCCTGCGCCGCCTGAACGAACCGGCCGCGCTCTTCTGCGCCGGCTGGCTGGCGACGGCCCTGCCCGCCCTGCTCACGGGCATCGCCCTCGGCCTGCAGCCGCGCCTGGGCCGCGCCGCCGACGGCTCGCCGCTCTACTTTCCCTTCGGCCTCGGGGTGGCGGTGCCCGCGCTCCTCGTCCCCCACCTGCTGCTCGGAGTGGCCGAGGGACTGCTCACGCTCGCCGTTTGCCGCGGCCTGGCGCGCTGGGCGCCGCCGGACGCGGGCGCATGAAGGACCGCCTGCTGCTCGCGCTCTACCTGGCGGCGGTGGTCGCGGCGACCCTCGTGCACGCGCCCGCCCTGCTCGGCGCCGGCCTGCTGCTGGTCCTCGCCCTCGCCGGTCGCGGCGCGCCGCGGCTCCTCGGCCGGGTGCTGCTCGCCGTGGGCCCTTTCCTGCTCGTGCTGAACCTCTCGCTGCTCGCCCTGCCCCCCGCGGGCGGCGGCTCGCGCGCCGCCACGCTGCTGCGCACGGACCTGCGCGTCCTCCTCATCGCGAGCCTGAGCCTGCTCGTCGCCCAGCGCGTGAACCTCTTTCGCGCCCTCGCCCCCTGGCGCGGGCTGAGCGCCCTGCTCGTGCTGGCGGCCGGGCAGATCCAGATCGGCCGCCGCCTGCTCGCCGACGCCCGCCTCGCCCTCGCCAGCCGCAGCCTCGAGCGGCCGGGCCTCGCGCTGCTCTACCGGCACGCCGGGGCCATGGGCATCGCTCTCATCCGGCGCAGCGAGGCGGCCAGCGCCGAGCTGGCCCAGGCCCTGCGCTCGCGGGGGTGGGACCATGATTGAGGTGCGCGCGCTGGACTTCGCCTACCCGGGCGGCGCGCCCGTGCTCGCGGGCCTGGACTTCGCGCTTGCGCCGGGCGAGAAGGCGCTCCTGCTCGGCGCCAACGGCGCCGGCAAGTCCACCCTGCTCAAGCTGCTCGACGGTCTGCTCTACGCCCGCGCCGGCGAGATCCGCTACGCGGGCCGCCGCCTGGAGCGCGCGGCCTTCGCGGAGCGCGCGTTCCGGCGCCGCTTCCGCGCCGAAGTGGGCCTGCTCTTCCAGCGCCCCGAGACGATGTTCTTCAACCCCACCGTGCGCGACGAGATCGCCTTCGGCCCCCGCCAGCTCGGCCTCGCCGACGCCGGAGCGCGCGCCGAGCACTGGGCGCGCGCGCTGGACCTCGCCGCCCAGCTCGAGCGGCCGCCCTTTGCGCTCAGCGGCGGCCAGCAGCAGCGGCTCGGCCTGGCCTGCCTCTTCGCCCTCGAGCCCAAGCTGCTGCTCCTGGACGAACCCAGCGCCCACCTCGATCCCCCGGCCACGGGCTGGCTGGTGGACGCCCTCGCCGCCTCACCGGCCGCCGTGCTCGTCAGCACGCACCGGCTCGGCCTCGCGCCGGAGCTGGGGACGCATGCACTCCTGCTTTCCCCGGCGGGCCGCCTGCTCTACGATGGCCCCGTCGCGCCGCTTCTCGCCGACGGCGAGCGCCTCCTCGCGGCAGGGCTGCTGCACCGGCACGCGCACCGGCACGGCGAGCTCGAGCACCGGCACTACCACGCGCACGACTGGGACTAGGCCATGGCCGCGAACGACCTGCAGCGCTTCAGCGTCTCCCTGCCGGCCGGCCTGCTCGCGGAACTCGACCGGCGCATCACTCGCCAGGGCTACCCCTCGCGCTCGGAGCTGGTGCGCGACCTGATCCGCGAACGCCTCGTCGCCGAGAAGTGGGAGCAAGGCGCCGGGCGCGTCTACGGCACGCTGACGATCAGCTACGACCACCACACGCGCGGCCTCGCCGACCGCCTCGCCGAACTGCAGCACAACCGCTACGTGAACGTGCTGTGCAGCACGCACGTGCACGTGGACCACCACCACTGCCTCGAGGTGATCCTCCTGCGCGGACGGCCGAGCGAGATCGAGAAGCTCGCCATCCGCATCGGCGGGCTCAAGGGCGTGCGTTTCTCGCGCCTGACGCGAGCCTCGACGCTGGTCGAATAGGGCCGGCGCCGCGCGCGGGCGCTAGCGGCGGGCGAGGAGCCCGGCGCGCTGGAGCGCCGCCTCCAGGTCTTCCTTGCGCAGCGGCTTGCTGACGTAGTCGTCCATGCCCGCCGCGAGGCAGCGCTCGCGGTCGCCCTTCATCGCGTTCGCCGTCACGGCGACGATGCGCGGCTGGCGCGACGCCGGCAGCTCGGCGCGGATGCGCTGGGTGGCGCCGAGGCCGTCGAGCAGCGGCATCTGCATGTCCATCAGCACGAGATCGTAGTCCTGCTCGGCGAGGCGCTGGAGGGCGACCTGCCCGTTCTCGGCGAGATCGGCCCGCAGGCCGAGCCGCGCCAGCATGCTGAGGGCGACCTTCTGGTTCACCGGGTTGTCCTCGGCGAGCAGGATGCGCAGCCCGCCCGCGCCGGCGCTTGTCGCCGCCGCCCGCGGCGCATCGCCCTCGCCCGGGCCGGCCCCCGCTCCCGCGCGCCCCGGCGCCCTTGGGGCGAAGACCGTCGCGAGAACCAGCGCGAGGCGCGCCCGCTTCACCGGCTTGCTGAGGGTCCCCACGAAGCCCGCCGGCACCCCCTCGCTGCTGGCGGCGCTCGGGCCGCAGAGCAGGACCCGCGGCGGCGCGTCGGCGGGAGGCAGGGCCGCGAGCTGCCGCGCGCCGTCGCCGTGATCGAGGCCGCCCCCCTCCTCATCGACGAGAATCAACTCGAAGGGCGCGCCGGCCGCTGCGGCGGCAACGAGGCAGGAGCGCGCCTCCTCGCCGGTCGTGGCCGTCTTCACGCTCAGGCCCAGCTCGCGCAGCGTGGCCAGCAGCGCGGCGCGGCTCGTCGCGTTGTCCTCGACGAGCAGCGCGCGGCGCGCCGCCAGCCAGGCCGGCGGCCCCCCCGCGGGTCGATCGGCCGCCACGACGGCGCGCAGCGTGAAGTGGAAGGTCGCGCCCTGACCGGGCTGGCTCTCCACCCAGATCGTGCCGCCCATCAGCTCGCAGAGCTGCCGGCAGATCGCGAGCCCGAGGCCCGTGCCCCCGTAGCGGCGCGAGCTGGAACCGTCGACCTGGCTGAAGGAGCGGAAGAGGCGAGCCTGCCCCTCCGGCGAGATGCCGATGCCCGTGTCGCGCACCTGGCAGTGCAGCTCGACGCGTCCGTCGGGCAGCGCGCGCGCGTCGACCCGCAGGCTGACCTCGCCCCGGTCGGTGAACTTCACGGCGTTGGAGAGGAGGTTGATCAGCACCTGGCGCAGGCGCGACCCATCGCCGAGGATCCGCTGCGGGAGCTCGGGCGCCAGCTGGCAGGCGAGTTCGAGCCGTTTCTCGGCCACGCGCAGCGAGACGAGGTCCAGGGCCTCTTCGACGCACTCGCGCAGGTCGAAGGGCTCTTCGCGCAGCTCGAGCTGGCCGGCTTCGATCTTCGAGAAGTCGAGGATGTCGTTGATGATGACCAGCAGGGCGTCGCCCGAGCTGCGGATGATCTCCAGGTAGTCGCGCTGCTCCGGGCGTGGGTTGCTATCGATGACGAGCTGCGCCATGCCGATGATGCCGTTCATCGGCGTGCGGATCTCGTGGCTCATCGTGGCGAGGAACTCGCTCTTCGCGCGCGTGGCCGCCTCCGCCTCGGCGCGGGCCAGCTCCGCCTCCTGCTGGGAGGACTGCAGCTCGCCCACCATCTTGACCAGCTGCGCCGTGCGCTCCCGGATGCGCGCCTCGAGCAGCCGCATCCGGTAGCGGTTCAGGCTGCCACCGAGCAGGGCGACGAGGCCGAGCAGGACGAGGCCGAGACCCCCGCGCGCCCACCAGGTCTGGTACCAGGCCAGCGGCAGACTGAAGGCGAAGCTCGCCTCGGCGCTCTCGGCGCCGTAGACGTCGCGCGCCTGCACGCGGAAGGCGTAGCGGCCGCCCGCCAGGTTCGTGTAGTCCTTCCGCACATCCGTCGACCAAGCGGACCAACCGGCGTCATAGCCCTCGAGCCGGGTGCGGAACTGCGTCCGCGACGGCGCGTCGAGGCTGGGCGCCGCGAACTCGAAGCGCAACGCCCCCAGGTCCCGCCTCAAGGCGATCGCCCCGGACGGCGGTCGCGGGCCGCGCAAGAGGGAGTCGGGATCGACCGCGCTCACGCGCAGCAGGGGGGCGGCCGGCTGCGGGCGCCGGGCCGGCACGGGCACCGCGAAGCGCGCCAGCCCGTAGTAGTGCCCCACCCAGAGCACACCGTCCGCTTCGGGCAGCAGGGCCATCGGCTGGAGATGCGTCACCCGGCGCAGTTCGGGCGCGATCCAGGCCAGCGAGTCCGTCTCGCCCGGGCGGGCGAGGCCGACCGCAGCGTCCGTCGCGATCCAGGCGCCGTCCCTGCACTCGACGAGTCGGCTCACCTCGCGGCTGCCGTCGGCGAAGCAGCGGCCGAAGCTGCTATCGGGCAGGAGCGGCAGCAGCGCGTCCGTCGCCGCCGCGAGCGACGGTCGCCGCAGGCCGAGCTCGGTGCCGATCGCGACGCGGCCGTCGACGGCGAGCAGTGTGTAGCTGGGCAGGCTCGGCCCGGACTCCGCTCCACTCAGCCGGAGCCGTCGAGTCGGAGCCGCCGTTAGCCCGGCGCCGTAGGCGAGGGCGAGGCCTCCCCCCTCGTCCCAGGCGAGATAGACGGTACCGTCGCTATCCTGGCTCGCCCCGCGGACGTTTCCCGCGACGCCGGGCAGCGCGCCCGCCGGTCGCCAGCCGGCGGACTGTCGACGCAGGCAGTGCACGCCCCGCTCGCCCGCCGCGAGCACGAGCCCGGCATCCGCCAGCGAGCGGCTCAGCGAGTAGATCGTGCCCTCTTCCAGCAGGGGCGTCGCCGTCGTCTCGCCGACGGCGAAGACGCCGTCGTTGCAGCCGGCGAGCAGGCCGACCTCGGTTGCCAGCAGCGTCCAGCACTGCGTGGCGATGCCCGGCACGCGCGCAAAGCGCAGGCGCCCGTCGCCCGGCTGGCTCGCGTAGACACCCCAGGACGTGGCCACGAAGAGCCGGCCCCGGTAGCGCGCGATCGCCTCGACCGAGCCCTCCAGGCCGAGCCGCTCGTCGAAGCTGCTCAGGCGGCTGGGCAGCTCGAGCCGCGAGAGGCCGTTGTCGCAGTTCGCCCAGAGCCCGCCCGCGCCGTCCCGGAAGAGACCGAGCACCATGTCGTCGATCAGCCCCGTCGACTTGTCCTGCTGCGTGAGCAGCTCTCCGGCCGAACTGATCACGAAGACACCCGCCCGCAGGCTGCCCAGCGCCAGGTTGCCGTCGGGGAGCGCGAGCGCGCGGTAGACCTGCGCGTCGCGCAGCCGCTCGTTCAGGGCGCGCGGCAAGGGCAGATAACGACCCTCGGCGTAGCGGAAGAGGCCATGGTCGTCGCCGCCGCCGAGCAGGAGGCCGCCCTCCGGGAGCGGCAGCAGGACGGTCAGGCTGCGCTTGGCGAAGCGCTCGCCCCCCGGCAGCAAGGTGAGTTCGCCACTGGGCAGCAGGCGCTGGAGGCCGACGTCGGCCTGTCGCGTGTAGACCGCATCGTGTGCGGCATAGAGGCCGTGGAAGCGCTTGACCGGGCGCCAGACCTGCAGGCTGTCCGACCCGCCCGTCCAGAGAAAGATGGCGGTGCGGCCCTGGAAGAAGACGCCGCGGCTCGTCTCGACGATCGCGAAGATCTCCTGCGCCCCCAGCTCCGCGGCGGCGGCGGGCAGCAGCGGTCGCAGGGAGCGCAGCCGAAGCCCTCTCCTCGCGTCCGGCTCGAGGACGCCGAAGTCGTGCTGAGCGCCCACGCAGAGGCGGCCCTGGCGATCGCAGTGAACGGCGCGCACCACTTCCTCGCCCAGCGCGCTCACACGGCGCCAGGTGCGGCCGTCGTACTCGAGCAAGCCCTCCGTGTTGCCGACGTAGACGAGACCCAGGCTGTCCTGAGCGCCCGACCAGTTCTGCGGATTGAAGCCCAGCTCGTGGGTGTTGAAGTTCGTCGCGTACACGAGGCCGAGCTCGTGGTAGGCGAGGGGAGCCGCCGGCGTCCGGCTCGGCAACAGGAGCAGCGTCAGGAAGGCGAGGCAGGGTGGATGGAGGCGCATGATTCCGCAGCGGGCTCCGGCAGTCCAGGTCGTGTCGATGGGCGAGTGGTCGATCCGGGGATGTGATCGGCAGGTCGGCGGGCGCGCTTGACGCCAATCGTCGGCTTCAGGAGACGTTGCCACGGCCCCGGCGCGAGGCCGTCAACCGCAGCGCGCGCGGGATTCCCCCCGGCCCCCCGCGGGGAGGCAGGGACCTCAGCGCAGAAGGAGGAGGCGAGCGCGCCGCGTCTCGCCGCCCGCGCTGAGGCGAGCGAAGTAGAGGCCGGCTGCGCAGCGGTGGCCGCGCGCGTCGGCGCCGTCCCAGGTGAGCAGATGCTCGCCCGGTGTCAGCGGTCCCTCGTGCAGTCGGCGTGTGCGGCGCCCCTGGAGGTCGAACAGCTCGACCTGGACCGCGGCGCCGCCGGGACCCGCCACGCGCAGGCGCGGCGCAGCGCCGGCGACGCCGACGAGGCTCCAGACCGCGGGCGGCGCGGCCGGCCCCGCGGGGCTCGTCGTCCAGTCCCCGCGCACCACGTAGTCGCCCTCGCGCGCGAAGCTGACGGGCGTGTCCCCGGCCATCACGGCCACGGCCGCTGGGGCGTAGATCTCGAAATCGAGCTGCGGCGACGAGAGCCAGACCGTGTCGCTGTCGGCGCAGGCCCAGCCCGCTGGCTGGATTCCGATGTAGAGCTGTCCGTCCAGACGCAGCTCCCTGCCGTCGACGAGCAGGCTGCGGGCGGCGGCGCCCGCCTGCTCCTCGACGAGGCCGAAGCGCCCGGCCAGCAGCACCCCCGGCTCGTTGAGGACAGGCGCCCAGGCGGCGACCAGCTCCCGCCGCGCCCCCGCCGCGCCGCGCGTGGCGCGCAGGCCGCCGGCGAAGCGCTGGACGCTCAAGGGCTGGCTGGGCACACCGGGGGCGAGCAGCTCCCACTGCCAGAGGTAGCGGGCGTCCACGGCCCGCTGCGCGACGCGCAGCACTCGGCTGTTGGGATCGCTGTTGCCGTTGTCGTAGGTGCCGAGGCTCCAGCTCGCTTCGGTCGGCGCGGGCCAGAGCAGGTCGGCGTCCAGGCGGCCGTTGGCGCTGGCCAGCGTGTAGCGGCCGCCGGCCGCGCTGAAGCCGATGGACTCGCCGAAGTGCTGGCGCCACTCGTAGTCGTGCGCCTGCGCGTCCTTGCGCAGGTCGTCCAGCAGGTAGAAGGCAGGCATCGCCGGCGCCGTCCCGGGCAGCACCAGAGCCCAGCGCTCCGCCCGCTCGAGCGGATTGCCGCCGTCGTAGCCCCAGGACCAGTCCGTGCCGGGCAGCGGATAGTCGGGGTCGTTGAAGGGCGAGTGTCCATTGTAGGCAGGCGCCATGTCCGCCTTCAGCACGCGGCAGAAGCCGCGGTCGACGACGAGGGTGAGCGTGCCGTCGGTGCCGATGCTCTCGCCCGCGTTGTGCTGGCCGAGACCATCGACGAGGGGCAGGCTGTGCGCCTCGGTTTCCGAGGCCACGCCGGAGGGGCCGTTGTCCATGCCGAAGCGCTCGCCAAAGGCGCGCAGCGTGAAGTGGCCGACGTCCTCCTGCCAGTGGCCGCCCCAGAACTTGCCCGCTTGCAGCGTGAACTGCAGGCTCTCGGCGAGGGGATCGCCCGGCCAGCCGCGGCGCAGCACGTAGAGCCCCTGAACGGGGAAGTAGCGCTCGTCGGGCAGGAAGCCGTGCGGCGGTAGCTGGGGGCCGGTGCGGTGCCAGAGGAGCGTCGCGGGCTGGTCCGCGACCGAACCGAAATCGAAGCCGTGCGGACCGCAGGTGTAGTCGCGCAGCCAGCGCGCGAAGCGCGGATCGGCAACCGCAACCTGCGACCATTCCCAGAGCGTCGTGTGGAGCGCGAAGGGACGGCTGTACTCCGAGCAGTCGTTGCGGTTCAGGCAGATGCCCCCGCCCTCGGGCACGGTCAGGTAGGCGGCCCACTCGATGGCCGCCTCGACCTTCGCGGAGTCCCAGAGGACGACGCCGTCGAGGCGCTGCGCGGCGGCGTAGACGGGCGCCAGCAACCGGAAGACGACGGTGAGGTAGAGTCCCCCCTCGCCGTAGCTGCCGTCCGTGCCGAGCAGGTCGTTCAGCCCCTTCGCGATCAGCGCCTCGCCGACGCTGCGCGCCCGCGCCAGAACGGGGTCGCCCGGCCAGTCGTCGCGCAGGCAGAGCTCGGCCTGGATCAGCACCGCCCCGATGCCGATGCTGTGATTGCTGCAGTAGGGGTTGTACAGGCCCTTCGTGAAGTAGAAGTCGTTGCTCATCGCGACGATGTAGCTGCGGATCTCCGCCAGCGTCGCCGCCGTGATCGCGGGCGAGGCACTGCCGAAGATCATGTCGTACATGTAGAGCAGAGTGCGCAGGCGGATCGCGGCGGAGAGGTCGTCGCCGCCGCCGTAGACGTCCTCCGCGCTCAACAGGAGCAGCGTCGCGTCCATCAGCTTCTGCCGGATGGCACTGGCCAGGGGCTCTTCGGCCATCAGCGAGGTCAGGCCCAGGCTGGGCGCCATCGCGAAGCCGTAGTTGCTGCCGAAGACCAGGTCGACGGGAACATTCTGGTAGATCGAGGCCGCGGATTGCATGCCCGCCCAGGCAGCGGCCTTCGCCGGATCGGCGGCGATCGAGTCGGGCAGGGCGGCCAGCAGCGCCGGATCGACGAGCAGGCGCGGATGGTTGTCGGCCCAGGCGCGCGGCTGGGCCTGGGCGGCGGGCGCCCCGAGCGGGGGCAGCAGCGCGAGCAGGACGGCGACGGCGAGGAGTTGGCGCACGGCGTCTCCCTGGGCAGTGCGTGGCCGGCGCCCCGGGTGGGAGCGCCCGATCCCCAATTCTAGCACAGCCGCCGGGAAAGCGCCGCCCCCCTCGCGCGCCAGCGCCCGACCCTAGAGTTCGGCCTCCAGGCGCTGGCCGCAGTCGGGGTTCCGGCAGACCCAATGGACCTCGCAGCGATCCAGGGGCAGACCGCCCGGCTCGATGCCGAGGTCCTCGGGCGCCTCGACCTGCTTCCACATCCAGCCGCCGCAGGTCGGGCAGGGCCGCTCGGTGAAGTGGCAGACCGGGCAGGTCCGGGCGCCGGGCGCCTGGGCGTCAGGCTCCAGCGGAGTCAGGCAGTTGGGGCACTTGGCAGCGGTGGCGGACTCGCTCATCCCTCGCCTCCCGCGCCGACTGCCCCCGGCTCGCCCGCCAGACCCAGGGCGCCGGCCGCCGTCTGCATGCCGGCGATGGTCTCGGCGATCAGGGTCTCCAGCGGCAGGCCGAGGCGCTCGGCGCCCCGCTCGATGAGGGCGCGGTCCACGCCCGCGGCGAAGCGCGCGTTCTTCCACTTCTTGCGCACCGAGGAAACGGTGGTGTCCAGCACGCTGCGACTGGGCCGGACCAGGGCCGTCGCGGCGACGAGACCGGTCAGCTCGTCGACGGCGAAGAGCACGCGCTCCAGCTCGCTCTCGGGCTCCACCTCCGTGCAGGTCTCCCAGCCGTGGCTGAGCACGGCGCGGATGAGCGGCTCCGGCCAGCCGGCCTCGCGCAGCAGGCGGGGCGTGTGCTGGCAGTGCTCCTGGGGATGCAGGTCGTAATCGAGATCGTGGACGAGCCCAACGGCGCCCCAGAGCTCGGGGTCGCCGCCGTAGCGCGGGGCGAAGTGGCGCATCACGGCCTCGACGGCCAGGGCGTGCGTGCGCAGAGCCTCGCTCGGCGTGTGAGCGCAGAGCAGCGCCCAGGCCTCCTCGCGGCTCGGGACGCGCTCGGCTGTCGTCATCGGAACCTCCTCCAGCGGACGGACGGCGGCAGTCTAGCGCATGCCGGAGCGGCCGAGAAGGCCCTGGCGCGCCGAGGCGGGCTCGTCTATCATCGCCGGATTCTCACGCCGGCGCACGGCGCCCCGCGAGGAGCCCATCGCATGCCTGTCTCCCCGCTCAGCAGCGAGGATCTCTGGACCCTGCCCCGCGTCGGGCTGCCCGCCCCATCGCCGAACGGCGAATGGGTGGCCGTGGCCGTTGCACGCTACAGCCTGGCCGAGAACAGCGGCAAGAGCCGGATCTGGCTGCTGCCCGCGGGGGCGAGGGCGGCCGGCGAGGGCGGACCGCGGGACCCGGCGCGCCCCCTCACCGCCGCCGACGCCGACTGCCGGCAGCCGGTCTGGAGCCCGGACGGCGAGGGCCTCTTCTTCCTGCGCACCCCGGGCGCGGGCGTGGGCCGCTTCGGCGATCGCCCGCAGCTCTATCGCCTGCACCTGGCCGGCGGCGAAGCCGAGCGCCTCACGGATCTGCCCTACGGCGTGCTGGATCCGCGCTGCTTCCCCGACGGCCGCCGGGTGGCCTTCCTCAGCGAGATGGCCGCCGGCCGCCCCGGCGTCGAGGGCGCCGCCGCCCTGCGCAAGCGCGAGGAGGAGCGCGCGCTTCCGGCGCGCGTCACCGAGAGCCGCGTCTATCGGTACTGGGACCACTGGCTCGAGACGGAGCGCTACTACCACGTGCTCTGCCTGGACCTCGCGACGGGCGCGCTCAGCGACCTCACGCCGGACTCGCAGCGCTGGTTCGACCCGCTCGAGCCCCTCGGCGAGTACGACATCGCGCCCGACGGCCGCGAGCTGGCCTTCTCGGCCTGCGCGAGCCGTCCGCCGCACGACCCCTTGCGCTGGGGCGTCTTCACCGTGCGCCTGCAGCTGCGGGTGGACGGGCGCGTGGTCCCCGGCCGCCCGCGCGAGTTGGGCCGGGCCTGGCGGGGCGGCGCGCGCCGGCCGCGCTACTCACCCGACGGCCGCAGTCTCGTCTACGGTGGCCGCCGCGAGCACGATTTCTACGCGGACCGCGTGCGGCTCGTCCTGCGCGAGCGCGCGAGCGGCGCCGAGCGCGTCCTCACCGAGGACTGGGACCGCTCGGCCGACGCCTGGATCTTCGACGCCGATGGCCGTCGCCTCCTCACCCTCGTCGAGGAGGCGGCGCGCAGCGCGCTCTATGCGATTCCTCTCGCCGCGGCGCGCCGCGGCGCCGTCACCCCGCGCCGCCTGCGCCGCGGCGGCAGCTACGCCGGCCTTGCCGCGGCCGGAGCGCGGCTCTTCCTGAACGCGTCCTCGCTGAGCGAGCCGCCGGAGCTGCTCGTCCTCGATCGCGAGGGTCGCCGCCCGCGCGCGCTCAGCGCCTTCACGGCGCCGCTGCTCGCGGGCCGGCGCCTCGGCCGCGTCGAGGAGCGCCACTTCAAGGGCGCGGGTGGTCGCCGCGTGCAGATGTTCCTCGTCCACCCACCCGGGCCCTTTCGCCGGCGGCGCCCCCTGCTCCAGCTCGTGCACGGCGGGCCGCATGGCACCTTCGGCGATCAGTGGCACTGGCGCTGGAACGCGCAGGTCTTCGCCGCCGAGGGCCGCCTCTGCGCCTGCGTGAACTTCCACGGCTCGACGGGCTGGGGCCAGGCCTTCGCCGCCTCCATCCTGGGCCGCTGGGGCGATCAGCCCTACGCGGACGTGATGGCGGCCACGGACCTGCTCGTCGCCGAGGGTCTCGCCGACCCGAAGCGGCTCGCCGCGGCCGGCGGCTCCTACGGCGGCTACCTGATCGCCTGGATCGCCGCCCGCACGCGGCGCTTCGCCTGTCTGGTGAACCACGCCGGCGTGAGCGACCTCCAGTCGCAGTACGCCTCGGACCTGACGCAGGGCCGCCGGCGCGCCCTGGGCGGCGAGCCCTGGGACGATCTCGCGGGCCTGGACCGCTACAACCCGATGCGCCACGCGGCCGGCTTCGGCAGCCCCATGCTCGTGCTGCACGGCGAGCGCGACTTTCGCGTCCCGCACAGCCAGGGCCTGGAGATCTACAACGTCTACCAGGCGATGGGCCTGCCGGCCCGGCTCGTGCTGTACCCGGACGAGAACCACTGGATCCTCAAACCGCAGAACAGCGTCCACTGGTACGGCGAGGTCAGCGCCTGGCTGAGGCGCTGGCTGCGCCCCACGCGCGGAGCGCGGCGATGAAGCGCGCGTCGCTGCTCGTCGCGCTGGGCCTCGCGCTCGCGCTGCCCGCCCTTGCCGAGGAGGAGACCGTGCCCCTGGCCGACTTCGACACGCTCTGGGACTACTTCGATCCGGCCGCGACGGAGGCGCGATTTCGCGAGCGCCTGCCGGCCGTCGTGGCCGCCGGCGACCCTGACCTGCACGCGCAGCTGCTGACACAGATCGCGCGCAGCCAGGGCCTCCAGCGCCGCTTCGCCGACGCGCGCCGCACCCTCGACGAGGCCGAGCGCGTGCTGGCCGGCCGCGGGGGCGTCGCCGCCCTGCGCCTCCTGCTCGAGCGCGGTCGCCTGCTCAACGCGGAGGGCGATCCGGCCGCGGCCCTGCCCTACTTCAGCGCGGCGCTCGAGGCGGCCAAGGCCGAGCGGGAGGACTTCCACGCCGTCGACGCCGCGCACATGCTGGGCATCGCCGCGCCCGGCGAGGCGGGACTCGCCTGGAACCTCGAAGCGATCGCGATGGCCAAGGACAGCCGCGACGAGCGCGCGCGCGGCTGGCTGGGCTCCCTGCTCAACAACACGGGCTGGCGCTACCACGATGCCGACGACTACGCGCGCGCCCTGGCGCACTTCGAGGCCGCGCTCGAGTTTCGCCGCGAGCGCGGCAAGCAGCCGGAGCTGCGCATCGCCGAGTGGACGGTGGCGCGCTGCCTGCGCTCGCTGGGTCGGCTCGAGGAGGCGCTGGCCATCCAGCGGGATCTCGAGCGGCAGTTGGCAGCCGCGGGCGAGGCGCAGGACGGCTACGTCTTCGAGGAGCTGGGCGAGCTCAACCTGGCGCTGGGCCGCGGCGAGGACGCGCGGACCTACTTCGCCAGGGCGCACGCCGTGCTTGCGAGCGATCCCTGGCTGCAGGCCAACGAGGAGGGGCGCCTCGCGCGCATCGCCCGGCTCGGCGGGCTGAAGTAGCGCCGCACGAATGCGAAAGGGTCGGGCGAGCCGCCCGGGCCTTTCGCGTGACGCTGCGCAGGCGGAGCGAGCCGCTAGGGCTTGTGGATGCCCTCCACCTCGAGCTCGATCCCGATCTCGTCGCTGACGACGGCGCCGCCCGTCTCGAGCAGGTTGTCCCAGCTCAGGCCGAAGTCCTTGCGGTTCAACGAGCCCCGGGCGCTGAAGCCGGCGCGCTCGTTGCCCCAGGGATCCTTGATCGTGCCGAAGTACTCGAGCTTGAGAACGATGGGCTTGGTCACGCCACGCATCGTGAGCTCGCCCTTGAGCAGGTAGTGCTCGCCCTGCTTCTCGATGCCCTTGGACACGAAGCTCAGGGTGGGGAACTCCTCAGCTGCGAAGAAGTCCGGGCTCCTCAGGTGGTCGTCGCGCTTCTCGTTGCCCGTGTCGATCGTGGCGGTCTGGATGGTCGCCTGGGCGCTCCAGGTCTCCGGCTTGCCTTCGCTGAACTCGAAGCTGCCCTCGAAGCCACCGAAGTGCCCGCGCACCTTGGCGACCACCATGTGGCGCGCCACGAAGCCGACGCTCGAGTGGGCCGTGTCGATCGTGTAGGTGGCCGCCTCGGCCAGGCCGGCGGTACCGAGAACGAGAAGCCCCGTGAGGGCCAGCAGCTTGCGATTCATCGTGCCTCGCTTTCGTGAGTCCTTGAGGATGCGGCGGGCCAGCCCGGCGCCACCGCGCTGGAAAATATAAGCGGCTCGCCGGGATCTCGCACGCCCTCTCGCCCGGGCGGAATTCAGGGGCAGGTTGTCACGCTTATCGGCCGAGCCAGCCGCGTTGACAAGGCGGGAGGGCATTGCTAGAGTGCGCGCGCCGCGCTGCGGTCCGTCCCCATCGTCTAGCCAGGCCCAGGACACCAGATTTTCAATCTGGCGACACGGGTTCGAATCCCGTTGGGGACGCCTCTCCTCGCGCCGCCCACCTCGCCTCAGCGCCGGATCGCGAAGCGTCCCGGCCCCGCCAGGGCGAGCGCCAGAAAGACGCCCAGCAGTTCGAGCGCGTGGCTCGCCCCCTGCCAGCCGGCGCCCGCGGATGCGGGGGGCAGGTTCAGATGGTACAGGGCGGCCACCAGCATCGTGATGGCGAGCAGGCCGGCCGCCGGCCGCGTGAAGAGCCCGACGAGGACGAGCAGTGCGCCCAGGCTCTCGGCGAAGGCCGCCGCCGCGCCCCAGACGACGGGCCAGGCGTGCAGGCCGAGGTTGCCCATCGCCTCCCCGACGCGGCGCCAGGTATCGGGTCCACCGGTCAGCTTCCCCCAGCCGTGGAAGACGAGCATGCTCGCGCCGCCGGCCACGCGCAGCAGGAGCAGGCCGAGGTCCAGGGCGAGCGGTCCGCGGGCAGGGTTGGCTCGTCGCATGGTGGCTCCTTTCGCGGGCCGCTAGGGTCGAGGCGGAAGCGCCGGCGGCGATTCGGGGCAGTGGGGGCGCGCCGTGACGGCCGGCGGCGGCGATCCCTCTCGCCGCCCCTAGAGCACCCGCATCACGGCCACGACCTTGCCGATGATGCGCACCTCGGCGCTGCCGGCCGGCACCCAGATCGGCTCCATCTGGCTGTTCTCCGGCTGCAGGCGGACGCCGCCGGGCTCCTTGTAGAAGGTCTTCACCGTGGCCTCGCCGTCCACCAGCGCGACGACGATCTCCCCGTCTCGGGCCGTCTCCTGCGGGCTGACCACGATCGTGTCGCCGTCGAGGATGTGCGCCTCGACCATCGAGTCCCCCACCACCTTGAGCAGGAAGTTGCCCTCCCGCGCGGCAAAGGAGGCGTCGACCTCGATCCACTCCTCGATGTTCTCCTCGGAGAGGACCGGGATCCCCGCCGCCACCTGTCCGATCAGGGGCAGGCGCAGCACCTTGCCCTCCGCCGATGGCCGGCGCGCGCCCAGCTCGAGCAGCTCGATGCCGCGCGAGCGCTCCCGGGCGCGGCGGATGTAGCCCTTGCGCTCCAGGGCCTCGAGGTGGTCCTGCACCCCCCGCGGCGAGCGCAGGTCGAAGTGACCGGCAATCTCCCTGATCGTCGGGGGATAGCCGTTTTCCCTCAGGAAATCTCTCAGAAAGTCCAGCACGGATCGCTGGCGATCCGTGAGAGCCGTTGGCGACATATCGCCCGCCTCCTGTGGAAGTACCAGCGGCGCCGGACCCGGCGGCTGGCTGCGGCGAGAAGCTGCCGGCCCGGGGCGGCCAAGAGCTCACAAGCACCCGAGCACAGGCCGGTCAAGGCCGTCAAGGAGAAGTCGATCGACCACCGCTCCGGTCGGCGGCGGTGAGGAACGGCCGGGGAGAAGGAGCGGGAGAGCGCGTCTCGCTCTGCCGAAACCCTGCGAGCCGAACCCTCCCTTTCGGCCCGCTGGCGCCCCTCCTCCCCGGTCAAAACGCCGGCTGCCGCCAGCTGCGCCGTGAGGCGCCGGCCGGCGGGACAGCCCTCCACCCGGGCCAGTGCGGTCGCCGGGTAGATGCCGCCGTCCGGATGGACCGGACAGCCCGGGCAGAGGGCATAGAGCTCGGGGCCTCCCGGGAGACCGGGAAGATGGGCCTGATTGGCCCGGGAGTCCCCGGGGTGACTGCCTGTGACCAGAAAGCGGCGGGCGTTGGCCAGGGCCGTCTCCAGGTCCAGGTCGGCACGGGGGCGCCGCGGCGCCGCCGTGGCGAAAAGGTCGATCTGCCGGTCCTCGATCACGCGCATCAGCGACTTCCTCCCAGCAGGCGGGCCCGCTTGACGGTCCCGCGTCCGAAGCGCGCCCCGAGGGCGTCCATCGCGCCGTCCAGGCGCGCTTCGCGTTCCGGCGTCTCGCCGGCGAAGAGGCTGAGCGGCACGGCGTCCCGGGGAACCAGATTGCGCAGCGAGATGCCCAGCAGCCGCACCTTCTCGCCCCGCCGATCCACCGTGTCCAGCAGGCGGCGGGCGGACTGGAAGATGAGCAGCCCCTGATCGAGGCACTCGCTGCCGGTGACGGAGCGGCTCAGGGTGCGGAAGGAGGCCGTGCGCAGCTTCAAGGTCAGCGTGCGGCCGGCCACCCCCTGCCGGCGCAGGCGCCGGGCCACCTTCTCGGCCAGCTCGAGCAGGGTGCGCTCGAGCACGCGCAGCTCGTCCTGATCCTCGTCGAAGGTGTGCTCGTGGCCCACGGACTGCTCGGCGGGCCGCTCGGCCTCCACCGCGCGCGGATCCTCGCCGCGCGCGAGCCGCGCCAGGCGCGTGCCCCAGCGCCCGAACAGGCGCTCCAGCTCGGCCTCGCCCAGGCGGTCCAGGTCCCCGATCGTGGCGATGCCCAGCGCCTGGAGCCGCGCCAGGGTCTTGGGACCCACGCCCCAGAGGCGCCCCACGGGCAGCGGGTGCAGGAACTCCACGACGCCGCCGGGCGGCACCACGGTGAAGCCGTCGGGCTTCTCCAGGTCCGAGGCGATCTTCGCCACGAACTTCACCGGCGCCAGGCCGGCCGAGCAGACCAGGCCCGTCTCCTCGCGGATGCGGGCCTTGATGCCGCGCAGGGTCTCCACCGGCGGCCCGAAGAGCAGTTCGGTGCCGCTGAGGTCCAGGAAGGCCTCGTCCAGGCTGAGCGGCTGCACCCGCGGCGTGTACTCGCGCAGGATGGCCATGATGCGCTTGCTCTCGGCCACGTAGACCTCCATGCGCCCGGCCACGAAGCAGGCCTGCGGGCAGAGCCGGAAGGCCGTGCGCAGGGGCATCGCGCTGTGGATGCCGAAGCGCCGCGCCTCGTAGCTGGCCGCCGAGACCACCCCCCGCCGCGTCGGATCGCTGCCGCCCACCACGACGGGCTTTCCCCTCAATTCGGGAAAGTCCCGCTGCTCCACCGACGCGTAGAAGGCGTCCATGTCGACGTGGGCCAGGGCGGGGGAGGACCGGAACACGAGCGCGCCACCTCCGAATCCGGGCTCGCCGTGGGGCCGGCGATGGCAGTGAGGCTACTATACACTCGTATAGATGTCAAGCCGCTGGCGATGAAATGGCCTAAACCCTTTT
>VGXI01000004.1 GCA_016873475.1 bacterium
CGCAGCCCCCGCTCGCCAGGGCAGGCGCCAGCGCCGCCTGCAGATCGGCGAGGCCCAGACCGGTCCCGGCGCAGCGGCCGGCCACCGGCAGGTAGCTGGCCTCGCCCGGGGCGAGCGCCACGCTGATCCCGACCAGGTCGGCGGCGAGCGGATCGAGTCCGGTCGTCTCCGTGTCGACGGCGAAGCGCGCTGCCGCGGCCAGCCGCGCGCCGAGGGCGGCCAGCTCCCCGGCGTCTTCCACGCAGCGGTAGCTGGCGAGCGGCGTCGCCCGGCTCTCGCCGAGGAACTCCGCGATCAGGCTCTGGAAGCCGCGATCGACGAGCCAGGCCTGCACGGCCTGGCGATCGGGGGCCCCGGGGCGCCAGGCGGTCTCCGGGGCCGGCAGCGGCAGGTCCTCGACGAGCCCGATCAACTCCCGGGCGAGATAGGCCTGCTCCCGCCCGGCCTCGAGCTTGCGCCGCAGCGCGGGCGCGCCGATCGCCGCCAGGTTGGCGTAGAGCGCATCCAGCGACGGGAACTCCGCGAGCAGCTTGGCGCTCCCCTTGTCGCCGATGCCCGGCACGCCGGGCACGTTGTCCGCGCTGTCGCCGGTGAGACTGAGGAAGTCGCGGATCCGCGCCGGGGGCACGCCGAACTCCTCGGCCACCTCGGCCGGCCCCAGCTCGCGCGCCGGCCTGGCGCCGCTGGCCGGACGCAGCAGGTGGATGCGCTCGTCGACGAGCTGGCAGAGGTCCTTGTCGCCCGAGGCGATGCGCACCTGCCAGCCCGCGGCCGCCGCCCGGCGCGCCGCGCTCGCGATCAGGTCGTCCGCCTCGTAGCCCGGGCGGATCTCGAAGGCGATCCCGGCCAGCGGCAGGAAGCGCTTGAGCTGCTCGACGCTCGCGCGCAACTCGACCGGCGTCGCCGCCCGCTGCGCCTTGTACGCGGGATAGCGCGCGTGCCGGAAACTCCCCCCGGGTGGGTCGAAGGCGACGAGGATGGCGTCCGGGGCCTGCTCGCGCCGCAGCGCGAGCAGGCTGCGCAGGAAGCCGAACTCCGCGCTCGTGTTCTCGCCGGCGCTGTTGGTCAGCGGGCTGCGGATCAGCGCGAAGTAGCTGCGGAAGGCCAGGGCATGGCCATCGATCAGGAGCAGCTTCACCCCGCCTCCTGGGGCCGGTAGAGGCCCGCGCGCTCGATGTAGGCCGCGACCGCCGGGGGCAGCCAGGGCGCCGGCCGCCCCGCCGCGATGGCGGCGCGGATCGTGCGGCTCTGAGCCGGGTGCGTCTCGCCGCTGCCCAGGCGGTGCGGCCAGGCAGCTGCGGGCGTCTCCCCGGGCCGCGCGACGACCAGCAGCTCGATCTCGGCGCAGAGCTGCGCGGGCTCGCGCCAGCTGTGGAGCTCGGCCAGGGCGTCGGCACCGAGGATGAGGAAGAAGTGGCAGCGTGCCCCGTCGCGCGCCTTGAGCGCCCGCACGGTGTCCAGCGTGTAGCTCGGCCCGCCGCGCTCTGCCTCGATGTCCTCGAGCCGGAGCCAGGGCTCGGCCGCGGCGAGCAGGCGCGCCATCGCGGCCCGCTGCGGATAGGGCGAGACAGCGGTGGGCGTCTTGTGCGGCGGCTGGTAGGCCGGCAGCAGCCAGACGGCGTCGAGCTGCCAGAGCGCGCGGGCGCGGCGGGCCAGCCAGAGGTGTCCTTCGTGCGGCGGATCGAAGCTGCCGCCGAGGAGCCCCACTCGCTCGCGCGCCGGGGCGCTCATCGCTCAGGGACCCAGCAGGGCCTGCGCGCGCCGGGCCAGCTCGCTGTCCGGTCGCTCGGCCTGGATGCGGGCGACCAGGCGCTCGGCCTCCGCCCGCTCCCCCTGGGCCAGGCGCAGGCGGATGAGGGCGAGTAGCGCCGTTTCCGCTTGCTGGCTCTCCGGCTGCTCGCGCAGGAGTTTCTCGTAGTAGAGGACCGCCGCCTGCGGCCGCTCCATGCGCTCGTAGAGCTGGGCGATCGCCAGGCTCTTCTTCGCGAGCTTCGCCCGCAGCGCCTCCAGGGAGCGCTGCGCCCAGGCCGCCTGCTCGCTCTGCGGGTAATCGAGCAGGAAGTCCGCCAGCATCTGGATCGCCTTGAGCGTCGGCGTCGCGTCGCGGTCGTAGGGCGGCGACTGGCGGACCCAGGCGAGCGCCTCGTAGAAGGCCGCCGCCGCGAGGGAATCGCTGCGCGGGTAGTCGCGCTGGAAGACCTCGAACTCGACCGCGGCCGTCGGATAGTCACCGTTCTCGAAGTAGGCGCGGCCGAGTTGGAAGTGCGCGTCCATCGCCTCCGCGCCGAGCCCGCTCTCCTCGAGGTAGAGCTGGTAGTCCTGGATCGCCGCCGGCCAGTCCCGGCGCGCGAAGGAGCGATCCGCGCGCTCTTTGCGACTCAGCTCGCGCCCCGCGGAGCAGGCGAGCGCCAGACTGCCCGCCAGGAGCGTCGCGCCCCCGAGCAGCCGCCCCGCTCGCCTCACCGCAGCCTCGCCTTCTCGAGGGTCGCCAGACGCTCGATCGCGCGGTCGTAGACCCGTCCCGTCTGGGTATTGCTCTCGTCGATGACTTTGCGGTAGCAGGCAACCGCCTCCTGGTACTCGCGCAGGCTCTCGTAGCTGGCGCCCAGCTCGAGCAGGGCTTCCGCCCGCAGGGGTGGGTTCTCGCCGAAGCCCAGGGCGCGGCGAAGGTAGGCGACCGCCCGCTCGTAGTCCATCCGCCCGTTCGCCGCCCGCGCCTGCTCGATGAGGAGTTCCTGATAGAGCCAGACCGCCTCGTGGCGCAGGCGATGCCGCGGCTCTCGGCGCAGGAAGGGCTCGAGGACGTCCAGCGCCTGCAGATCGTGCGCGAGCTGGTGCAAGCTCACCGCGTAGGGGTGGACCGCGTCCTGCGCCGCGCTGCTGTCCGGGTAGGCGGCGATCGCCTGGCCGTAGAGCGTCATCGCGACGGGCCAGTCGCGCCTGGCGTAGGCGTGCTCGGCCATGAAGAAGGCGTAGGGCCCGAGATCGAGCCGGGGCGAGAAGGCCAGGGCGGCTGCCCAGCGCCGCGCCGCGCGACTCTTCTGACCGGCGGCGAAGTCGACCCGGGCGCGCTGGTCGAAGAGCGCGGTGGCCGTCGTCGCCCGCGCCGGCTCGAGGCCGATCAGCGTCCGGAAGTAGCCCTCGGCCTCGCTGTCGCGGTCCAGGGCCAGCAGGCTGCTCGCCACGAGCTCGAGCGCTTCGGGATGCTCGGGCGCGCGCAGGAGGACGTAGAGCCCCTCCAGCTGCGCCTCCTCGTAGCGGCCCGCCGTGTAGTGCTCGCGACCGTCGCGCAGGTGCGAGCGGATCTCGCCGCCGCTGCAGCCGGTCCCCGCCAGGAGCGCGCCGGCGGCGAGGCCGGCGACCACGGCGCGCCCGCTCCGGCCAAGGCGCCGCCCCGCGGCGGAGCCGACTCTCGCCATCATTCGCTGCTCTGGTTGCTGAAGAAGAGGTAGACGAGGGCCGCCACCATGCCGGTGACGACGAAGGGCTCCGCCGACTTCGACCAGTCGCGCTCCTTCAGCTCCGGCGCCGTGAAAGGGTAGCTCGGCGAGGCGACCAGCTCGCGGAGGGCGTAGGGGAAACGGTCGGCCATCAGCACCTCGCGCTGCGTCGCGGCCAGTTCGCTGCCCGCCGTCGCGTCCAGCAGGCGGCAGGCGACGATGCAGGCCCCGTGGCGCTCGATTTCCTTGCGCGTCCACAGCGCGCTGCGATCGACGCCCGTGTAGGCGATGCGCAGATCGAGAATGCGGAACTCGAGGTGGCGGGCGCAGTCCCCGGGCCCCGGCGCCGGCGCGATGCCCTGGCGGCGCGCCGCCTCGGTGAGCGCCAGCTCCAGGAGACCGTTGCCCGCGTGCTCGGCCGCCGGCGCGATGAAGAGGCAATCCCCGGCGCGGGCGCCGAGTTCGGCCAGGCTGGCCGCCGCCACCTCGGCCGCCATGCTGTGGGCGAGACCGAGGTTGGTCGGCGTTCCGTCGACGCGCAGGGGCGTCGGCTCCGCGGCGGGCGCGGCGCTGGCGAGCAGCGGGACGAGGGCGAGCAGGCAGACGAGCGCCCTGGGCGCAGCGGGGCGAGTGGCGCGCATGGCTTCTCCGGCGGCTGGAGTCCCGTTGGGTATAGGAAGCGCCCGCGGCAGTGTCAAGGCAAAGCGCCCCCCGTCCGGCGGCCGAGCAGATCGTAGACGTCGGCGCCGATGACCTCGACCTCAACCCACTGCCCGAGATCGAGTTCCGCGTCGTCCTCGAGGAAGAGGTGGCCGTCCACCTCGTAGGCTTCCCGGGCCGTGCGCAGGGCGGCCCGCGCGCCGGCGAAAGGAGCGCTGCCCAGGGGGTCGAGGCTCCGCTCCGGGCTCAGGCCCTCTCCCCGGCCGGCCAGGGCTTCCACCACCGCCAGAGCGCGCCGGCCGAGCCAGCGCTGCGCCCGCTCCTCGCTGTGCGCCATCTGCCCGAGCTGGACGGCTTCCACGCGCTCGGCGATCCGCTCGGCCGGCACGGCGGCGCCGAGCCTCGGAGCGGCCGTGCCCGCTTCGCGGCTGTAGCCGAAGACGCCGAGGTGGTCGAAGGGCAGCTCGGCGAGGAAGTCGAGCAGCGCGGCGAGGTCGGCCTCCGTCTCGCCGGGGTGCCCGACGAGCACCGTGCTGCGCAGGGTGAGATCGGGGCGCTCTTGCCTCAGGGCGCCGTAGAGGCTGCGCAGGCGAGCCTGGTCGTGCCCGCGGCGCATCAGGCCCAGCATGCGGTCGCTGGCGTGCTGGATGGGCATGTCCAGGTAGGGCACGACGCGGGGCAGCGCGAAGAGCGCCAACAGATCCGGCACCTCGACCAGCGTCGGGTGCAGGTAGAAGACGCGGATCCAGGTGAGGGCCTCCACGCGGGAGAGCCGCTCGACGAGGGCGAACAGACCGGCGGTGCCGCCGTCGCGCCCGTAGAAGCCGGTGTCCTGGCTGATGAGGTTGATCTCCCGCACACCGCGCGCGGCCAGGGCGCGCACCTCGGCTGCGATCGCCTCCGGCGGGCGGCTCTGGAAGCGCCCGCGGATGCCCGGAATCGCGCAGAAGCTGCAGCGGCGGCTGCAGCCCTCGCCGACCTTGACGTAGGCGAGGTGCGGCGGTGTCAGCAGGGGCCGCTCCGCGAAGCCCGCGAAGCTGATGCGCGGCGCCGCGGGCGTCAGGGAGTCGCCGCCGTCGCTCTCCGCGTCCGTGAAGAGAGCGCTCAGGGCCGCCGCCAGGCGGTCCTGCTGGCCGACGCCGGCCAGCAGGTCGATCTCGGGGATCTCGGCGCGCAGCTCGTCCGCGTAGCGCTGGGGCAGGCAGCCGATCACGGCGAGCTTGGCGCCGGTCTCGCCCTTGAGCCGGGCCAACTCGAGGATGCGCTCGATCGACTGCTCGCGCGCGCTCTCGATGAAGGAGCAGGTGTTGAGCAGCAGCAGCTCGGCGGCCGCCGGACTCGGCTCGTGCCGGAATCCGCGGCCCAGGAGCAGGCCCAGCGCGGCCTCGCTGTCGACGAGGGTCTTGCTGCAGCCGAGGGACTCGAGATAGACGCGCCGACCCGCGCTCACGGGCGCGCCTCCCGGTCCTCGGGAGCGAGGGCTTCGGGCCCCACGAGCAGCTCCCGCGCCTTGCTGCCCGTGTGGGGCCCGACGATCCCGGCGTCCTCGAGCATGTCCATCAGGCGGCTGGCGCGCGTGTAGCCCACGCGCAGGCGCCGCTGGAGCATCGTCGTGCTGCCGAAGCCGGCGAGGATCACCGTGCGCTTGGCGTCGCCGAAGAGCTCGTCCTCACCCTCGAAGTCGAGCCCGCCCTCGCGGCGCTGCTCGAGGTCGATGTGCCCGGGCTCGCCGCCCACCGCGCGCCAGTGGGCGACGACCCGCTCGACCTCGGCCGTCTCGACGAAGGCGCCGTGCAGGCGGCGCGGGAAGGGCTGCCGCCCGTGCTTGAAGAGCATGTCGCCGCGGCCGATGAGCGTTTCAGCGCCCACGGCGTCGAGGATGGTCTTCGAGTCGAAGCGGCTGAAGACCTTGAAGGCGATGCGGCTCGGGAAGTTCGCCTTGATGACGCCGTCGATGATGTCGACGCTCGGCCGCTGGGTGGCGAGGATCAGGTGGATGCCCACCGCGCGCGCCATCTGCGCGAGGCGCACGATGGGCGGCTGCACGTCCTTGCCGAGGGTCATCATCAGGTCGGCGAACTCCTCGACCACGCCGACCAGGAAGGGCAGCGTCTCCTCGACGCGGCGGCCTTCGGCGTCCGTGACCTCGCCGGCGCGCACCTTGGCGTTGTACTCGCCGATGCTGCGCACGCCGACGGGCTTGAGCAGCAGGTAGCGCCGCTCCATCTCCCCCACGAGCCAGTTGAGGGCCGACAGCGCCACGCGGTTGTCGGTGATCACCGGGTGCAGCAGGTGCGGGATCTCGTTGTAGACGGACAGCTCGAGCATCTTGGGGTCGACGAGAAAGAGGCGCAGCGTCTCCGGGGTGTGCGCGAGCAGCAGGCTGAGGAGGATGCTGTTGATGCACACGCTCTTGCCCGTGCCCGTCGCGCCGGCGACGAGCAGGTGGGGCATCTCGGCGAGATCGGTCCAGACGGCGCGGCCGTCGACGTCGACGCCCAGGGCAAGCGCCAGCTCGCCGCCCGCGCCCTGCGGCTCGGCCGCCTCCAGCACCTCGCGCAGGCGGATCACGCGCGGCCGCGGATTCGGCAGCTCGATGCCCACCGCCGCCTTGCCGGGGATCGGCGCCACCATGCGCAGCTCCTTGCTGCGCAGCGCGAGGGCGAGATCCTCGCGCCGGCTGACGATCTGGCTCACCTTGACGCCCGCGTCCGGCTCGAACTCGTAGGTCGTGACCACCGGCCCCTGGCTCATCGCGCTGACGCGGCCGCCGATGTTGAAGCTGGCCAGCTTGTCGACGAGCAAGCGGGCCCGCTCCTCGGCGAAACGGCGGTCCGCGGGATCGCCCTGGCCCGCGGCGGGCGCGAGCAGCGTGAGCGCGGGCAGCGGCGCGCCGGCGCCCCGCGGGCGCCGCGGCGCGGGCTTCGGCCTGGGTGCTCGCTCCGCGCTCGCGGCGAGGGCCGGCGCCGCGGCAGCCGCTGCCCCTCCGCCCGGCGCCGCCGGCGCCGCCGGCGGCGGCGCGGCGACTGCCAGCGGCGGGCGTGGCGGCGTCTCGGCGGCCACCGCGGCAGCGGCCTCGGCGCGAGCGGCCGCCGCTTCGGCAGCCTGCGCCCGCCGGCGCGCCCGGGCCGCCGCCAGCCGCGCGCCGCCACGGCGCAAGCCGACAGCCACGCCGCGGCCGCCGGCGCCCAGTCCCAGGCCCACAGCGCGCGCCGCCCGCAGGAGGGCGCGCGGCAGCCAGCCGAAGAGCAAGCGCGCCGGCCCACGGACCCAGGCAGCGGGCAGCAGGATGACGAGCCCGATCGCGCTCAGGAGCGCGAGGCAGACGCTCGTGCCCGTCGGGCCGAGGAGGCGACTGATGCCTTCGCTCAGCAGCTCGCCCAGCCAACCTTGGCGGGCCGCGCTGGGGCCGCCGGCCGCCGGCGCACCCAGCCAGAGCAGCGCCAGCAGGGCGACGGCTGACCAGGGAATTAGCAGGGAGCGCCGCGGGCGACCGGCGAAGTCGGCGAGGCCGGCGAGCAGCAGGTAGGGACCCAGGAGCCAGGCGCCGAGCGCGCCGAGCAGGAAGCGCTGCGCGCCCGCGAGCAGGGCGCCGACGATGCCGAAGGGATGCTGGGTGTCGAGCAGGCGCTCGCCCCAGGTCTGGCCGGGCCAGTCGCCGGGCGGCGGCCCTGCCAGCGCCCCCAGCAGGAGGGTGGCGGCGAGAAGGGCGACGAGGCCCCGGACCCAATGTCGCTGCGCCCTGGCCATCCTGCTGCGGACCGGCTCAGCGCCCGGCGCTGCGCCAGTCCTCCTCCTCGAGGAAGTGCGTGCTGAACTCGCCGCTCAGGTAGCGCGGATGCTGCATGATGCGCGCGTGGAAGCCCAGCGTGGAGGGCACGCCCTCGATCACGCACTCGTCCAGCGCGCGGCGCATGCGGCGGATCGCCTCGTCCCGATCGGCGCCGTAGGTGATCAGTTTGGCGATCATCGAGTCGTAGAAGGGCGGAATGCGGTAGCCGCTGTAGACGTGCGTGTCGACGCGCACTCCCGGCCCCCCCGGCGCGTGGAAGCTGGTCACCGTGCCCGGCGCCGGCGCGAAGTCGCGCTCGGGATCCTCCGCGTTGATCCGGCACTCGATGGCGTGGCCCTTGAGGACGACGTCCTCCTGGCGGAAGCTGAGCGGCTCGCCCGCCGCGACGCGGATCTGCTCCTTGAGCAGGTCCAGGCCGGTCACCATCTCGGTCACCGGATGCTCGACCTGGATGCGCGTGTTCATCTCCATGAAGTAGAAGCGGCCGCCGGGCTCGAGCAGGAACTCGACCGTGCCCGCCGAGTGGTAGCCCACCGTCGTGGCGGCGCGCACGGCCGCGCGGCCCATGCGCTCGCGCAGCGCCGGATCCATGGCCGGCGAAGGGGACTCCTCGATCAGCTTCTGATGGCGCCTCTGGATGGAGCAGTCGCGCTCGCCGAGGTGGACGATGCGCCCGTGCTTGTCGCCGATGACCTGGATCTCGACGTGGCGCGGCCGCAGGACCAGCTTCTCCAGATAGACGTCGCCGCGCCCGAAGGAGGCCTCCGCCTCGCCCTGGGCGGCGCTGAAGGCGCGGCGCAGCTCCTCCTCGTCGGCGGCCGCGCGCATGCCCTTGCCGCCACCGCCCGCGCTGGCCTTGATCATGACTGGGAAGCCGATCTCGCGGGCGATCTGGAGGGCCTTCACCTCGTCCTCGACCAGCCCCTCGCTGCCCGGCACCACGGGCACCCCGGCGGCGATCATCGTCTCGCGCGCGAGGGCCTTGTCGCCCATGCGCCGGATCATCTCCGGGTCGGGCCCGACGAAGATGAGCCCGTGCGACTGGCAGACCTCGGCGAAATGCGCGTTCTCGGCCAGGAAGCCGTAGCCCGGGTGCACGGCGTCCGCGCCCGTCACGGCGGCGGCGCTGATGATGTTGTGGATGTTCAGGTAGCTGCGGCTCGAGGCGGCAGGACCGATGCAGACGGTCTCGTGGGCGAACTTGACGTGGAGGCTGTCGACGTCGGCCTCCGAGTGGAGGGCGACGGTCTCGATGCCCAGCTCCTCACAGGCGCGCATGATGCGCAGCGCGATCTCGCCGCGGTTGGCCACCACGAGCTTCTTGATCATGCCCGCCCCTTCAGCAAGGGCGCGGTCTGCCCGCGCCCGGTCTGGGAATAGCACAGGGCGCAGGGAGTGTCCAGAAGCCTTTGCCGGCGCGGTCTAGCTGCCCATGTGGCTTTCGCTCTCGCGGCCGATCCAGGTGTCGAGGAGATTCTCCGACCCCTCGATCCCCGCCATCTTCAGGCGGATCTCGTCGGGGTAGGTAGCGCTACTGAGGGCCTCCTCGAGGCGGATCTTCCCCGCTTGGACGAGCTGGAGCAGCGACATGTCGAAGGTGCAGGTGCCGTAGACCGACGCGCCTTCGGTCATGAAATCGCGGATCGAGCCCATCTTCTTGGGATCCTGCAGGTACTCGCGGGTCGTCGCGCAGCCGACGAGCACCTCGCAGGCCGGCAGGCGGCCGCTGCCGTCCTTGGTTGGGATCAGGCGCAGGCCGATGATGCCCTCCAGGTTGTGCGAGAGCAGGTGGCGGATTTCGCTGTGCTGATCCGGGGGGAAGAGCGACAGCATGCGGTTGACGGTCTGCAGCGCGTCGGTGGTGTGCAGGGTCGAGAGCACGAGGTGGCCGGTGTCGGCGGCCGTCAAGGCGACCCGCATCGTCGCCGCGTCGCGGATCTCGCCGATGACCAGCACGTCCGGGTCCTGCCGGAGCACGTGCTTGAGCGCCGAGGCGAAGGACAGCGTGTCGCCGCCCACCTCGCGCTGCGTGACCATGCCGATGCTGTCCGCGTGCAGGAACTCGGCGGGATCCTCGACGGTCATCACGCTGACCGGCTTCGTGTCGAGGATGCGGCGCACCATCGCCGCCATCGTCGTGCTCTTGCCGCTGCCGGTCATGCCGGTGACGAGCACGAGGCCGCGCGGCGCCATCGCCAGGCGCTGGATGACCTCGGGCAGGTGAAGATCCTCGATCTGGGGCACTGCGGTCGGAATGTGCCGGAACACCATCGCGATGCTGCCCCGCTGGAGGAAGATGTTCCCGCGGAACCGGCCGAGGCCCGGCATGCTGAGCGCGAAGTCCACCTCGTGGTCGCGCTCGAAGGCCTCGCGCTGGGCCTCGTCGAGCGCCTGCCGATAGAGGGCGACGGTGTCTTCGAGCAGCAGCGGCTCGTCTCCTGCAAAGAAGAGCTCGCCGTTGATGCGGTAGCCCGGCGGGCGGCCGACCTTGAGGTGCAGATCGCTCGCGCGGCGCTCGACCATCTCCTGGAGCATCTGAGTGAGTTCCATGCCGTCCTCCGCTTCGGGCAGCTCGCGCCCGAAACGAATCGATAGCAAGAACCCGTCCCGTTCACGCCGGAGAAGCGGCCGCCCTGCTCGGGAGCGACGGGGCAGCCGAAGGCAGGATCAGCGCCGCTCGATGAGGAAGAGCGGCTGGCCGAATTCCACGGCTTGGCCGTTCTCCACGAGGATCTCCCGAATCGTCCCGGCCACGTCCGACTCGATCTCGTTCATCAGCTTCATCGCCTCGATGATGCACAGCACTGCGCCCGGACTGACCTTGCTGCCCTCGCTGACGAAGGGCTCCGCTTCGGGACTCGGCGAGCGGAAGAAGGTCCCCACCATCGGCGCCTTGAGCGTGTGGAGATCCGCCGCCACGGTCGCCGCCGCCTCGGGGCTCGCGGGCCCCCTCTCGGTGGCTGGCGGCGGTGGCAGGGCCGCCGCCGCCACGCTCAGGTGGCGCCGGGCGACGCGCAGCCGCCGCCAGCCCAGCGGCGAGGTGGAGAGTTCGATCTCGCCGATGTCCTCGTTCTCCTCGAGCAGCCGGATCAGCTGCTGGATTTCGTCGACGCGCATGCGCACCTCGTCGGGCTGGGGCGGTCGCTCGCCGGGCGCGCTCAGCGCGCGCCGTTCGCGAGGCCGCCGGCCAGGTAGAGGAGGGCGAGCCGGTAGCCCGCCTCGCCTAGTCCGCTGATGACGCCGCGCGCCGCCCCGCCGGTGAGCGAATGCTGGCGCCAGGGCTCGCGGGCATGGAGGTTCGTCAGATGGACTTCCACCACCGGCAGCGCGAGAGCGGCGAGGCAGTCGCGCAGGGCGACGCTGCTGTGGCTGAAGCCGCCAGGGTTGAAGACGACGCCCGCGCAGTCGCTCGCGGCACTCTGCAGGGCCGCGATCAACTCCCCCTCGTGATTGGACTGCCGGCAGGCCACTTCCAGGCCGCGCGCCGCGGCCCACTCGCCGAGCTCGCGCTCGAGCGTCGCCAGGTCACGAGAGCCGTAGACCGCGGGCTCCCGCCGGCCCAGCAGGTTGAGATTCGGGCCCTGCAGCACGAGGAAGCGCGGCACTAGCTCCCCTTTCGGCCCGCCGAGGCGGCCGCCCAGGCCTGGCCGTCGGCCGGCGACGGCGCGGCCAGGTAGCCGGCCGCCGCGCTGCCGAGCTCGACGGCGAGGAGCCCTTCCGTCGCGGTCTGCTCGGCCCCACCCGCGCCAAGCCAGCCACCCCTCAGCGCCGCCAGCTCCTCGCAGAGATCCCCCAGTTCGGGATCCTCGGGATCCTCCGCTCGCCAGCGCTGGAGGTAGCTGCCCGCGCTCGCCAGCTCGCCCCGCGCCAGCGCCGCGCCGGCGAGAGCGCGCAGGGCAGGCAAGTTGTGGGGATCCAGACCTTCGAGGAGCTCGCGGTAGTGCCCGAGCGCCTCGTCCATCCGGCCGAGCTGGGCCTTCAGGCGCGCCAGCGCGACCCAGCCGGACACGCGGCGCGGCCACTCCCGGAGCCCGGCCTCCAGGAGCGCGAGGGACTCCTGGCTGCGCCCCTCGCGGCGCGCCAGCTCGGCCAGGGGGACGAAGAGCTCGCTCTCCCCCGCGGCGTGCCGCCGACGCAGCGCGCGGCTCAAGTCGCTGGGGAGCGCCTCCTGTTGTCCCACTGGAGCTGACACCTGAAACCCCTTATTGAATAACCACTTGCACTAGAGAACTCCTCCTGGGCAATCGACGCTAGCAGAGCCTCGGCAGGCGGTCAACGCAATTGTGGTCACTCCGCGTCGGCCAGGAACGCGGCCAGCGTCTGCGCGAGCAGCGGCCCCGGCAGCTCGACGTCTCGCCGTGGCTGCCCCCAGCCCTCGAGCAGGACGAAGCGCAACGCCCCCCGGCGCCGCTTCTTGTCGCTACCCATGGCCGCCAGGAGCGAGTCGATCGCCACGGGGGCCGGCGGCCGCAGCGGCAGCTTCCAGGCGCGGAGCAGGGCCGCCAGGCGCTGCTCCTCCGCGCGACCCGCGAGGCCGAGGGCGGCGCCCAGGCGCAGGGCCGCCAGCATCCCGATCGCGACGGCCTCGCCGTGCAGGAGATCGGGCCGCGGCGACAAGCCCTCCAGTCCGTGTCCGATCGTGTGGCCGAAGTTGAGGATCGCCCGCCGTCCCGCTTCCCGCTCGTCGTCGGCGACGACCTCCGCCTTGAGGGCGCAGGCGCGTCCGAGGATGCCCACGAGCGCCGGCGCGTCCGCAGCCAGGAGGGCGACCCCGCCGCGCTCCAACTCGGCGAGCAGGTCGCGATCGCGCACCGCGGCGATCTTCGCGATCTCCGCCAGGCCCGCCGAGAGCTCGCGCCGCGGCAGGCTGCCCAGGAAGTCCAGATCCGCGAGCACGGCCACGGGTTGGTGAAAGGCACCCAGGCTGTTCTTCGCGCCGGGCAGGTTCACGGCGACCTTGCCGCCGACGCTGGCGTCGGCCTGGGCGAGCAGGGTGGTCGGCACCTGCACGAAGGGGATGCCGCGCAGGTAGCAGGCGGCCAGGAAGCCGCAGAGATCCCCGCAGACCCCGCCGCCCACCGCGACCAGCGCACCGTCACGCCCGAGCCCCAGGGCAAGGCGCTCGCGCGCGAGCGCTTCCCGGCGGGCCAGCGACTTGCTCGCCTCGCCCGACGGCACGATCAGCCGCGGCAGTCCCCCGAGCAGTCTCGCCAGGGCCGGCGCCTGCAAGCGGGCCACCTCGCTGTCGACGAGCGCAACGGCCGGCCGGCCAGCCAGCGCATCGGTGAGCAGCCCCGGCGGCAGCGCGCGGCCGATGTGGATCGGGTAGCTGCGCTCACCGAGATCCAGGCGCAGGCTGCGCATCAGAAGGCGAAGGTGGTGCCCAGGGCCTCCAGCTCCCGCATGTAGGGGTGCTTGGCCATGCCCGGGGCGTAGAGGAGGAGATCGAGGGCGAGCAGGCGCTGGCGTCGCTCGTCCCAGAAGAAGTAGGTCACGAAGGCGCCGCCGGTCATGTCCCGCTCGTTCTGCCAGACGCCCTCCAGGCGCAGCGCGGGCCGGCCCGCCTGCTCGACCGCAGTGAAGCGGTAGCTGCCGGCGAGCAGATAGTCCCCCCCATAGAGGCTGTCGGCGACGTCGCCGCGAAAGGCCAGCAGGCGCAGGGTGTCGGCCAGCGTGGGCGCGCCGCCGAAGTCGTTGTCCCAGAAAACGCCGAGCACGCGACTGGGCGCCTCGCAGTGGATCTCGATCGCGCCGAGCTCGGGCCGCTCCTGCAGCAGGTGGTAATCGCTCGGGAAGCGCAGGCTGAAGCCGTAGCGCTGCATCAGGTACTTGGCGCCGCCCTTGTTCTCGCGCCCGCGCAGCAGGTTCTCCCGCATCCGCGCCCGCGTCGACTCGCGCAGCCGGTCGCGAAGGGAAGTCGCCATGCGCGAGAGGAGGACCTCTTCGCCTGCCGCGCCGCCGGCGAGCAGGAAGTAGACGTCCTGATCGCGAGCGAAGAAGTCCTCCTTGTAGTAGACGACGTGTCCCTCCCGCCGTGCCCGTTCGAGGGCGTCCTTGCCCAGGAGCTTCTGCACCTGCGCGAGCAGGCCCCCGGGCTGGTCGACCCGCACGAAGAGCAGGATGTTCTTGCGGTCCCGGTTCTTGGGGAACTGGGCCTGGTCGCGGAGGAAGACGTCGAACTCGTTCTCCTCCTCGAAGACGTACTGGACAGGATGGGTCAGGGTGTCGATGAAGCCGCCCAGCAGCTCGCCGCGCAAGCCCCGCTCCGTGAAGAGGAAGACGTCCGAGTAGGGGCCAACGGCAGGCACCAGCTTGCGCTCGCTACAACCGAGCGCGAGCGGGAGGACGGCAAGCAGAGTGAGGCGCTGCGCGCGGCGGGACGCTGCCATGCTCGCAGCATAGGGTGCGCGCCCGGTGGGGTCAAACAGAAGACGCCGCCCCGAAGGGCGGCGTCCGCTCGGCGAGGGCGCGCGCCGAACTAGCGCAGGCTGTCGCTGCGCCCCGCGCTGGCCAGGCTGTCCATCGCCATCTGCGCGCGCGGACTGGCGACCACCTGCAGCGGCGGGGCCGCCTCGATCGCGCCGCGCCCTTCGCCGCCCAGGGGCCGCGCCTCCCGGCCGCCGACGGTCTGGAAGCCGGGCTGCTCGAGCTGCGCGCCCGGGAAGGGCTGCGGATGCGACGGGATTCCGAGCTCGCGGTTCGCCAGCGCTGTCGGGCGCGGGCTGACCGCGACAGGCGCCGGCGGCTCGGCGGGGGCCTGGGCGATCCGGTAGGCGGTGTAGCCGCCGCCGAGGGCGAGCAGCAGCGCAGCGGCCGCCGAGAGCAGGAAGCGCGGCCAGAAGCGGGAGCCCTCAGCGTCCTCGGCGTAGCGCCAGCTCTCGAACTGGGCCTGCTGCAGCTTGCGCCGGAGATTCCAGTCGAAGTTGACGGACGGCTCGACCAGCGGCTCTGCGCGCAGGGCGCCGAGCCCCGCCTGCAGATCGCGCAGGTAGGCCGCGCAATCCAGGCAGTCCGCCAGGTGACGATTCAGTCGGGTTTGATCCGCGGGCGTGAGCTGATCGTCCAGGAAGAGGGAGATCAGCGCTTGAGCGCGCTTGCAGGTCATCGCAGGGGGCCTCCTCCATCGGCGGCGTGTTGCGGGTCCTCTTCGGGAAAGCGGGCCAGCCAGTGGCGGCGGAAGTGGGAGCGGGCCCGATTGATGCGACTGCGCACCGTGCCGAGCTTGAGGCCGGTCGCGGCGGCGATCTCTTCGTAACTGAGGTCGTGAACCTCGCGCAGGATGAAGGGTTCCCGGTAGTGCGCGGGGATCTTGACCATGATCTCGGAGATGCTGCGGCTCTCCTCCCGTCGCTCCAAGCCGCGGTCCTGCAGCTCGCCGGGATCGGGCGCCTCCATTTCGACCTTGTCCTCGCCCTGGCCGATCAGCGGAATGCGCAGGATCGGGCTGCGCTTCTTGCGCCGCGCATGGTTGCGCACCAGGTTGATTGCGATCGTGTAGAGCCAGGTGCTGAACTTGGCGATGGTGCGGTACTTGTCCGCGTGGATGTAGGCGCGCACCAAGGCGTCCTGGGTGATCTCCTCGGCCAACTCCGGGTCCGCGACCATCCGCAGGACGAAGTTGTAGAGACGGCGCTTGAAGCGGCCCACGAGCTCGTCGAAAGCCCGCTTGTCTCCCGCCTGGACGGCGAGGATGAGCTCCTCGTCGCTGAGCACGCCGTGCGCCTCCTGCCGTTGCCTGATCTGCATCTCGACGCTCCGCGACCTCAGGGATGGGCGGCTGGAACGCCCGCCTCCCGGGCCCGGTTCCCGGTCGCGTCGAGAAAGAGCCAGTCCGCGCTGTCCACGCCCCCCTCGCGCGGCCGCCGCGCGGTGATCCTCAACCAGCCCGCCTGGGCGCCGCGCACCCTGAGCAGCCAGCCACCCCCGCCGGCCAGCTCCTGCCAGCTGAAGCGCAGCTCGCCCTGCGGCGAGGACCAGCGCAGCGCCAGGAGGCGGCCGCCGCGCAGGCGGACAGTCGCCTCGCGGCCCGCGAGGCGCCCCCGCCGGCGCGCCTCCCCGGGGTCGGGCGCCCCGGAGCCGGGTTCCAGGCAGGCGCTCAGCGCCTCACCGTCCCCCAGCAGCAGCGCCGTCCAGGCTGCCGCGGGCAGCGCCGCCAGCAGTTCGCGCCAGGGGCTGGCCGCCGGGAGCAGTTCGCCGCCCCCCAGGGGCTCGCTCCAGCTCAGCAGTGCCCCGCCCTCCTTGACCAGGTACTGGCGCCGGGCCAGCAGCGGCTGGTCGGGCAGTTCCAGACGCAGGGAGACCCGCTGCGCATCCAGCGCCCGCAACGCGAAGCGACCGCCTCGGTGGAGGGCGCCCACGCCCGCCCGGTAGCGCCCGCTGAGCGCGCCGCCGCGCGCCAGGGGCGCCGCCTCCGCGGCGCCCGCCAGACAGCACAGCCCGAGCAGGAGGACTGCGGTCAGGCCCGGCGAGCGCCTGCGCTCAGGCCGAGTCCTTCGGGGCATCGTCGTCCGGCTTGCCGCTCTTCGCCGGCGTCTGGCCCTGTCCCTTGGCGTCGCCCTTCGCCTCGCCGCGCATCCCCTGCTGGAACTCCCGGATGCCGGAACCGAGTCCGCGGGCCAGCTCGGGGATCTTCCGGCCGCCGAAGAGGAGCAGGATGGCCAGCACGATGAGGATGATCTCCATCTGTCCGATCGCAGCGAACATGGCAACTCCTATTGGACGCTTTAGTTAGCGAAGACAACATAGGCTGCGTCCGCAGTGCTGTCCATTCAAAAAGCGCGCCGGCTGCCGCCTTGCCCCGCGGGGCGCGCCCACCTAGACTGTGCCCTCGCCCGGAGGTGTGGGATCCGACTCCTCATCCGCCTGCGCCCCTACCTGGCCCGCCACAAGGGACGCTTCGCCCTCGGCCTCGTCTGCCTGCTCCTGGCGAACGCCGCCGCCACCGCCGTGCCCTGGCTCGTCGGGCGGATCGTCGACGGCCTCCGCCAGGCGCAGCTCGCGGGGGGCGCGTTGCCGCCCGGGTTTCTCAGTCGCAGCGTGCTCCAGCTCACCGCGCTCTCGCTCCTGGGGGGCGCCTTCATGTTCGGCATGCGCTGGCTGCTCATCGGCATCAGCCGGGACATCGAGTACGAGCTGCGCCGCGACTTCTTCGCCCAGCTCCTCCGCCTCGACCCGCCCTACCACCAGCAGCAGTCCGTCGGCGACCTGATGGCGCGCAGCAGCAGCGACATCGGCAACGTGCGGATGCTCCTGGGCCCCGGCATCATGTACACGCTGAACACCGCGGCGGCGCTCGTGATGACCCTCGCGCTCATGGTGGCCACGGACTGGCGCCTCACGCTGCTCGGCCTCAGTCCCCTGCCCCTGCTCAGCGTGATGATCTACTTCATCAGCAGCCGCTTCCACCACGGCTATACCGCGATCCAGGAGCAGTTCGGGCGCCTCAGCACGCGCGCCCAGGAGGCGCTCGCCGGCATCCGCGTCATCAAGGCCTTCGGCCGCGAGGCGAGCGAGCAGGCCCGCTTCCGCGCTGAGGGCATCGCCTACACCGAGGCCAACCTGCGCCTCTACCGGATGATGGCGCTCTTCATGCCCTCGCTGAAGCTGCTGAGCGGGCTCTCGATCGTGCTCATCCTGCTCTACGGCGGGCGAGCGGTGGCGGCCCAGCGGCTCAGCCTGGGCGACCTGGTGGCCTTCATCCAGTACATGCTGCGCCTGAGCTGGCCGATGGCCGCCCTCGGCTGGGTGACCGGCATCATCCAGCGCGGCAGTGCCTCCTGGCAGCGCTTGCTCGCCGTGCTCGACCGCGAGCCGGCGATCCAGGGGCCGCCCCCGGCCGCCGGCGACGCACCCTTGCGCGGCGATCTCGATGTGCGCGGGCTCAGTCTCGCGCTCGGCGGCCGGCCCGTGCTGCGGGACCTCAGCTTCCGCCTGCCGGCCGGCGGCAGCCTGGGCATCGTCGGGCCGACGGGCAGCGGCAAGACGACCCTGCTTCGCCTGCTGCCGCGCCTCGTCGATCCGCCGCCCGGCACGGTCTTCCTCGCCGGCCGGGACATCACCGGGCTGCCGCTCGCCCAGCTGCGCGCCTCGATCGCCTGGGCCGGGCAGGAACCGCTGCTCTTCAGCGAGAGCCTCGACGCCAACGTCCGCCAGGGCGACCTGGCGATCCCCCCGGCGGCGCGCGACCGCGCGGCAGCGGCAGCGGCGGTGCTCGAGGAGATCGCCGGCTTTCCCCAGGGCTGGGACACGCCGATCGGCGAGCGCGGCGTGACCCTCTCCGGCGGTCAGCAGCAGCGGGTCAGCCTGGCGCGCGCGCTCCTGCGCGAGGCGCCCCTGCTCATCCTCGACGCTCCCTTCGCCAGCGTCGACACGCAGACCGAGGAGCGCATCCTCACAGCCCTCCGCCAGACGGCCGGCGCGCGCTCGCTGATCCTCGTCAGTCACCGCGTATCGACGGTGCGCCACTGCGATCAGATTCTCGTCCTCGAGGGCGGGCGGATCGTCGAGCGCGGCGACCACGCCGGCCTGCTCGCCACCGGCGGGCTCTACGCCCGCCTCCACGAGCGGCAGCTCCTCGAGGACGAGCTGGACGGCCTGCGCGCGGAGGGCGAGCTGGCATGAGCGCACCCGAGTTCGGCCAGCCCGATCAGGCCCCGCAGCAGGTCTACGACGCGCACCTGATGCGCCGCGCCCTGGGCTACCTGCGGCCCTACCGGCTCCAGGTCCTGCTCGGGGTGCTGCTGCTCGTCGCCGCCTCGCTGGCCGGGCTGGCCGGCCCCTACCTCGTCAAGCTCGGCATCGATCAGGGCATCGTCGGCGGCGACGGCGGCCGCCTTCTCCAGCTCGCGCTGCTCTTCGCTCTCCTCCAGGTCGCCGAGTTCGGCCTCGGCTACTGGCAGACGCTCATCGTCGCCCGCCTCGGCCAGCGCTTCATGCTCGACCTGCGCCTGCAGCTCTTCGCGCACGTCCAGCGCCTGCCCGTGCGCTTCTTCGACCGCAATCCGGTCGGCCGCCTTGGCCAGCGCTTCATGCTCGACCTGCGCCTGCAGCTCTTCGCGCACGTCCAGCGCCTGCCCGTGCGCTTCTTCGACCGCAATCCGGTCGGCCGCCTGATGACGCGCCTGACGAGCGACGTCGAGCTGCTCAACGAGATGTTCAGCTCCGGCCTCGTGGCGATCATCGGCGACTTGCTCACGCTCGCCGTGATCCTCGGCTACCTGCTCGCCCTCAACGTGCGCCTCGCGCTGATCACCTTCGCCCTCCTGCCGCTGCTCGCCCTGATCACGCTCTACTTCCGCGGCCGCCTGCGCCGCAACTTCCGCGACGTCCAGCAGCGCGTGGCCGCGCTGAACGCCTTCCTCCAGGAGCAGCTCAGCGGGATCGAGGTCGTCCAGGCCTACGGCCGCGAGCCGCGCACCGCGGCGCAGTTCGAGACCCTCAACCGCGCCCATACCCGCGCCCACCTGGACAGCGTCTTCAACTTCGGGCTCTTCTACCCGCTGGTGGAGCTGGTCGCCGTGCTCTCGATCACGCTCAGCCTCGGCGTCGGTGGCGCCTGGTACGCGGCCGGGGGCGCGCTCAGCCTCGGCGACCTGGCCGCCTTCATCCTCTACGCGCGGCGCTTCTTCCAGCCGATCAGCGACCTGAGCGAGAAGTTCAACATCATGCAGGCGGCGATGGCCTCCAGCGAGCGCATCTTCCGGCTGCTCGACACGGAGCCCGAGCCGGCGGTCCCCGCCGCGGTCGCGGCCCCCTCCCGCCTGCGCGGAGAGATCCGCTTCGAGCGGGTCCGCTTCGGTTACGACCCCGAGCGCCCCGTGCTGCAGGACATCGACTTCACAGTCGCGCCCGGCGAGCGCATCGCCCTCGTCGGACCGACGGGCGGCGGCAAGTCCAGCCTCCTCGGCTTGCTGCTGCGCTTCTACCGGCCGCAGGCAGGGCGCATCCGCCTCGACGGCATCGACCTCGCCGCGCTGCCGGACGCCCTGCTGCGCGCTCAGGTCGCGCTCGTCCAGCAGGAGATCTTCCTCTTCCCGGGCAGCATCGCCGAGAACATCCGCCTGGGCAATCCGGCCATCGACGATCGCCGCCTGCGCGAAGCGGTCGCGGCGGTCGGTGCGCTCGACTTCATCGAGCGCCTGCCGCAGGGCTTCGCGACCCCCCTCCTCGCGGGGGGCGGCGGCCTCTCCACCGGCCAGAAGCAGCTGATCGCCTTCGCCCGCGCGCTCGCCCACGATCCCGCCCTGCTCATCCTCGACGAGGCGACGAGCGCCGTCGACACGGAGACGGAAGCGCTCCTGCAGCGCGGCCTCGAACGCCTGCTCGCCGGGCGCACGAGCGTGGTGGTCGCGCACCGGCTCTCGACCGTGCGCGGAGCCGACCGCATCCTCGTCGTCCAGCGCGGGCGCATCGTCGAGAGCGGCCGGCACGATGCCCTGCTCGCCCTGGGCGGCCTCTATGCCCGCCTGCACCGTCTCCAGTATCTCGGCGCCGCCGAGGCCTAGCCGCGCTTCGGACCCATCCTTGCAAGTTCGGCCTGCGAGCGGCCGCGTCATGGCGCGCGGCGGCCCGGGCTGCCTGATCCTGCCGCGTGAGGGTGCCGATGCTCCTCGAGCAACTCGCGAATGACACCCGCCTCGGGCGCACGCCGGATGCCGAGGAGCGCGCGCTGGTCGCGGACCTCGATCGCTGGGCACCCGATGCGCCGCCTCTGGACGGCGCGCTCGCCCGCCTGGCCGACGAGGAGCACTTCCTCCGCCGCCGCCAGGGTCTCTGGGAACTGCTCGCGAGCCAGGAGCGCGCCAGCCGCCAGCGCAGCCTCGAGGCGGTGATCGGCGCCGCGCAGCGCGAGGACCAGGGCGGCCTGCGCCTGCTCTTCAGCTTCCTCTGCGGCCGGCCGCGCAGCTTCCTCTATCCGGAGCGCATTGCCTCGCTGCGCCACACGGAGCGCCTCGGCCGGCGCCTCCTCTTCAGTCAACCCCCGCGCAGCGACGAGGAGCTCGCCTGGCTCGAAGCCCTGCAGGGCCTGCTCGCGCGCCACGCGCCGGCAGAGTTCCCGGACGTCCTCGGCCCGCTCCGTCAGTCCCTGGTCGGCTTTCTCGCCCGCGCCGAGACGCTGACGCCGCCTCTGCCCTCGCCCTACGCGGATCTGATCGCCCTCGAGGGCCGTGCGGCCAGCCTGCGCGGCGCCCGCCTCGTCGATCAGGTCGGCGAGTACGATCCGGCGGCGCTCGCGCGCCTGCTGCCCCTCGTCGTCGCGCTCGACGAGTGGCAGGGCGACCTGCAGAACCTCGTCGCGCAGGGTGCGCGCGGCCTCCGCCACCCGCTCGAGCAGTTCCTCGGCGAGGAGGAACTCGCCGGCTGGCAGCGCAGCCTCGCCGGCGAGGAGCGCCTGCCCGCGCGCCTGGTCGCCGGCTGGGTGCGCTGGATGAGCGAGACGGAGATGGTGGGCAACGAACCGGCGGCCTGGGTCGGGCTCCTGCGCACGCTCGGCGGCCGCCGCTATCGCAAGACGATCTACGCCGCGCTGCTGCTGCCCCTGCGCTGGCGACAGCGGCGTCTGGGTCTCGACGCGCGCCCGCCCGCCGAACTCTTTCGCGGCCCGGCCGTGCTGCAGACCGAGGGCCTCTACTGGGTCGACCTCGACGCCCTGCTCTGGGCCGACTGGGTGAGCCCCGACGGCCGCCCGGCGAGCCCCGCAGCCTGGCGAGCGCCCGACTCGCCGCTCGCGCTGCTGCGCAGCCGCGTCCAGGACGACGCCTTCTGCGAGACCATCCTCGACAACCCGAAGTGGTGCGCGCGCAACGGCACCGTGGCGATCATCGCCCGCGCCAGCCGCAGCCTGAAGATCCTGCTGCGCATCGCCCGCGAACGGCGCCTGCACTCCGGCGCGGCCAACCGCGGCGTACCGATCGCCCTGCTCGAGAATCCCACCGGGATCCCGCTCTCGGCGCTGCGCCCCTTCTTCGGCCCCCGCTACATCTCCCACCACGAGCTGAGCGCTCTCGCTCGCGGAAGCAGCGGCGTGCGCCCGGAGATCGTCCGCGAGGCGCGGGAGATGATCAAGCGCGGCTAGCCCCGTCCGTAGAACGCGGCCAGGCTGTCCAGCACGCGCTGCTCCCGCGCCGCCCCCAGCTCCGGATAGATCGGCAGGGAGAGGACCTCGCGCGCGAGGCGCTCCGTCACCGGCAGCGGCCGCCGCGCGCCGGCGAGCCCCGCGAAGCAGGGCTGCCGGTGCAGGGGCACGGGGTAATAGACGGCGGCGCCGATGCCCGCCGCCTGCAGGTGCGCGAGCAGGGCGTCGCGCGTGCCGTCCAGCACCCGCAGCGTGAACTGGTGGAAGACGTGCTCCTCGCTGTCGGGCGCGGGCAGGCGGGGCGCGCGCAGGCGATCGGCGAGGCCGCGCGCGGCGATGCCCTCGGCGTAGCGGCGCGCGATCGCGCGCCGCTCGCGGTTCCACTCCGGCAGATGCGGGAGTTTCGCGTGCAGCACCGTTGCCTGCAGGGCATCCAGGCGCCCGTTCACGCCGACTTCCGCGTGGTGGTAGCGCCGGGTCTCGCCGTGGTTTCGGTAGCGGCGGGCGCGCTCGAGCAGCGCGGCATCCGGGCCTGCGAGCAGGCCGCCGTCGCCGGCGCCGCCCAGGTTCTTGCTCGGAAAGAAGGAGAAGGCGCCGATGTCACCGAGACTGCCGCTCGCGCCGAGGGCGTCGCGCGCACCCACCGACTGGGCGGCGTCCTCGATCAGCCGCAGCCCCTGAGCGGCGGCCAGGGCGCGCCAGGGCCGCCAGTCCATCTGCCGGCCGTAGAGGTGGACGCCGATCGCCGCCTTCGTGCGCGGCGTGATCAGCGCCTGGGCGTCCGCGGGATCCATGAGGAAGTCCTCGTCGACGTCGACGAAGACGGGCGTCGCCCCGCGCTGCACGACCGCGCCGGCGGTGGCGAAGAAAGTGAAGGCCGGCAGCAGCACCTCGTCGCCGGGACCGATGTCGAGCACCGCGAGCGCGATGATCAGCGCCTCGCTGCCGCTGGCGACGCCCACCGTGGCCGGCACGCCGAGGAACTCCGCCATCGCGGCCTCGAAGTCGCTCACCGCAGCGCCGAGGATGAAGCTCTGCGCAGCGAAGAGCGCGTCGACGCGCGCGCGGATGTCCTCGCGCAGGGCCGCGTACTGGGCGGGCAGATCGAGCTGGGGCACCCTCATCCCGGGAACTCCCTTCGCGGCGGGCGCGCCACTCTAGCACTTCCGGCCCGCCTGACGGAGACGAACTTGCAACACAGGACGGGAAGACAGGAAGGAGCCTTTCCCGATGATCCGCAGCGCCCGCCTCGCCGCCTCAGCGCTCTCGATCCTTTCGGCCCTCGCGGCGCCGGCCACGGCGCAAGATGATGGCGGTCTTGCAAAAATCCAGCGCCTCGAGGGCGGTCGGTACCGCCTCGAAGTCGGCGCGGCCAGCCTCGCCCTGCTCGGGCCGGGGATCGCGAGCCAACTGGGCAGCGTGGCCCCCGTCTATCCCGGGCCGGGACGCCAGCTCCACAACCCGGCTCTGCTCGGCATGCTGCGCCGCCCGCTCTTCGCGGCGGATCTCGCGCCCCCCCTCGAGCTGGACCTGGGCGCCCGCCTCGACCTCGACGAGCGGCTCCGCGACGAGACGAACGCGCTGCTCGCCGACCAGATGGCCGAAGACGGCCTTCTCGTCGCGAGCCGCGGCGAGGCGGCGGTCCGGCACCCGGGCGGCCTCAGCGCGGCCGGTCTCGCGCTGCCCGGTCGCCACGGCGCGCTCGCCCTCGCCATCGACGCGCCCTTCCGGCTGGACCTCGACCTGCTCGCCACCGGCATCCAGGCCTGGGCCGACATCGAGAAGACCGTGGGCGAGGAGACGGAGATCGTCGCCCTGCGCGCGGATCTCGACGCCGCCCTGCGCCTCGCCCTCCACGCCCGCCGCTACAGTCTCGCCGTCGGCAGCGAACTCGCGCCCGGCTTCTGGCTGGGCGCCGGCCTCGACTGGCTGGCGCTGAGCGCGCGCGTGGACGCCCTCGCCGACACCGAGGGCGTCATGGCGACCAACGGCCGCGAGTTCAGCTTCGGCGATCCGGAGGACCCCTGGGAGAACTCCCTGGATCAAGAGCTCACGGGCGACTACGCCGGCCAGGGCTGGACCCTGCGCGGCGGCCTGGGTTGGCGGCCCTTCTCGCGGCTGGCCATCGGCCTCGTCTACCAGCGCACGCCCTCGCTCACGCTCGCCGGCGAGGCCGCGCTCTCGCTGCGCCGCCTCGCCGCCTACGCGGACGGCGGCATCGATCCCAGCCAGCTCTCGCTCTCCCGGCCGACCGAGACGGTGGCCGTCGCGAGCCCGGTGGACGACGCGATCGCCGTCGAGCTGCCGAGCAGCCTCAGCCTCGGCCTCGCCGGCTTCCTCGGTCCGCTCACGCTGACCCTGGACGGCAGCCTCTTCCAGGGCGACCTGCGCGTCGCCTACCTCGACGCCGCCGGAAGTCTGCGGCCCGCCGGCCTCGCCAAGCTCGGCCTCGCGACCGGGCCGCTGGCCCTGTCGGCCGGCGTGCTGCTCGTGCGGCCCCGCCTCAGCCTCGACGGCGAGACGGAGAGCCTCGACCCGCTGCCCCTGCCGCTGCTCGGCATCGGCGGCGGCTGCCGCTTCGGCCAGCACCTGCGCCTGGACGCTGCGCTCGGCGCCGCGCCCCTGCCCTCTCTGCGGCTCAGCGCCGCGTTGCTCCTCTAGGACCGCCGGAGATGCCCATGCCCAGCTCGCGCACCGCCTGCCTCGCCGCCTGCCTCGCGCTCGCGGCCGCCGCGCCCGCCGCAGCCGGCGACCTCCACCCGACGAGCCTGCCCCAGGGTCTCCTCGCGCAGACCGACAGCGTGATCATCGCCTGGTCCGAAGCCCTGCGCTGCCAGCTGGAGCTGGGACCCGCGCCGGATGCCCTGTCGCCCCTGGCCGGCGCGGCTGGCGGTCCGGGGCGCCTGGCCTTCGTGCCCGCGGCCCTCGGTCTGGGCGCGGGTGTCTGGGCCGCGCGCCTGGTCAGCCTCGACGGCGAGAGCAGCAGCCTGCCCTTCACGCTCATCGTCGAGTCCGCGACGGCGCCCAACCTGATCGCCCCGGGCAACGGCAGCGAGCTCGAGCCCGGGGGCGTCCAGCTGCGCTGGGAGCCCGTGCTCGGCGTTCCTTACTATCACGTGCTCTTCAGCGACCAGGAGATCCTCATCGAGGAGAACGCCGAGGGCGACCCGGTGATCGTCGGCGCCTCCTTGATCTGGCAGGCGATCACCCCGAGCACCGCCATCGCCTACGGCGCCGCCGATCCCAGCGGCGTCTTCACGGCCCCGAATGGCAATGCGCCGCCCCTGGTCGCCGGACCCGAGTACAACTGGCTCGTCCTCAACAACTACGGCAACAACCCGGCCCTGACGAGCACCCGCCAGGCCGGGGTGGCGGCCTTCCGCATCGCGCTGCGCGCCGGTCTCGCGGCGCCGGAGCTGCTCGCGCCGGCGGCCGGCGACAGCCTCGCCGCCCCGGCCCTCGAGTTCGCCTGGACTGTCGCAACGGGCGCGTCGCACTACCAGTTCACCCTCACCCGCATCGTCGACGAAGACGGCAACGAGGGCGCGGTGAGCGTCTTCGAACAGGTGACGAGCCAGACCCAGCTCAGCCTGCCGGCCGCCGATCTCCTCGTCGACTCGCGCTACCGCTGGAAGGTCTACGCGCTCGACGCCACGGGCCAGGGCGCCGCGAGCAGCCCGCGCGAGTTCCACTACCGCGTCGCCATGGGTCAGGTGACGCTCTACACGCAGGACGGCCACGGCCAGCCCCTCCCCTACGTGCAGGTCGTCCTCACCCCGCTGGGCGGCGGCGGCAGCGCGCTGCCGGTGATCACCGGCAGCAGCGGCGGCTGGGAGGAGGAGCTCGTCGCCGGGGCCTACCGCGTCGAGGCCAGCAAGGGCGGCCACGAGACCGCCAGCGCCGAGTTCTCCCTCGACGCGAACGGCACCTGCGAGCGGGTGCTCGTGCTGCCCGCGAGCCCGGCCACCCTGGCCGGCGGCGTGCGCGACACTGCCGGCCAGCCCTTCGCCCATGCCCAGGTTCGCGCGCGCAACCTGCAGACGGGCGAGCTGCGCCTGGCCACGAGCACGGCCGGTGGCGCCTTCTCGCTCGGCGTGACCCCCGGCCAGTGGGGCCTGCGCGCCACCGCCGCGGGCTACCAGAGCGCCGACAGCCTGCTCCTCAGCGCGCAGGCCGGCGCCTACCAGACGCTGCCGGCGCCGCTGCACCTCGCCCCCAGTGCCTGCTCGCTCGCCGGCAGCGTGCGGAACACCGGCGGCCAGCCGATCCTCGCTGCCACGGTGACCGTCGCCGGCGCGGAGGGGAGCCAGAGCGCGCTCACGGGCGCCGACGGCAACTTCCAGTTCAACCTCGCTGCCGGCAGCTGGACGCTGACGGCGAGCAAGCCCGGCTACGTTCCGCCGGCGCCGCGCCCGATCAGCCTCGCGCCTGGCCAGCAGCTGAGCCTCGCGCCCCCGCTCGGCCTGGACGCCCAGGCGGCCATCCTCAGCGGCTACACGCGCGGGGCCGCGGGTGTCGTCGGCGGCGCGCTCGTCACGGCAACGCCGGCGAGCGGACTGCCGCGGGCCGTCACCGCGAACGCGCAGGGCGCCTGGCTGCTCAGCCTGCCGGCTGGTACCTGGACGCTGACGGCAAGCAAGGCCGGCTACAGCGGCGCCGCGCCCCTGCAGCTCACCCTCGCCGCCGGCGCGGAGCAGAGCGGCCTCGCCCTTCTGCTGGTCGCCGATCCCTGCGCCGTCAGCGGCCAGGTCACGGACGGGACCCAGCCGCTGGCGGGGGCCACGGTCAGCGCCGGGGCGGCCACCGCCACCAGTGCCTGGGACGGCGGCTTCAGCCTCACCCTCGCTGCTGGGGAACACCGGCTCGAGGCCTTCCGCACGGGCTACACGAGCGCGGCGGTGCTCCTGAGCCTGGCGTTGGGGCAGACCGTGAACGGGGTTGCGCTCGCCCTCACGCCCGGCGCCGCCACGGTGAGTGGCCGCGTGTTGGCGGAGGGAGCGCCGGTGGCCGGGGCCCTGCTGCAGCTCGCGGGCCCGGCGTTCACCGCCGAGCGCACGAGCGGCGCCGCTGGCGACTTCGCGATCAGCGCTCCGCCGGGCGCCTACACCCTCAGTGCGAGCAAGAGCTGCTTCATCGCCGGCGCGCCCCTCGCCCTCACGCTGGCCGCCGGGCAGACCCTGCCGGGACAGGACCTCCTCCTCACGCCCGCCGGGGCGCGGCTCGCCGGACGCGTGGTGGTCGCGGGCAGCGGCGCCGCACTCGGCGGCGCGCTGCTGGCGGCCGCCTCCGCCCAGGGCGACTTCACGACCAGCAGCGCGGCCGACGGCAGCTGGGCCCTGCTCCTGCCGGGCGGCCAGAACTGGGCGCTGAGCGCGCTGAAGAGCGGGCACGCCACCGCCACCGCGCAGACTCCCTTGCTCGCCGATGGCAGCGCCTGGAGCGGCGACTTCGCGCTCAGCCCCCAGGCCGCAGCGCTTGGCGGCTGCGTGCGCGACGAGAGCGGCCTCGCCCTGGCGGGGCTGCGCATCGCGCTGCGGCCGAGCGCAGGCGACAGCCTGCAGTGCCTGACGGACGCCGCCGGCCGGTATGCCTTCGCCTGCGCGACGGGCCCGGCGACCCTCAGCGTCGGCGCCCCGGGCTACGCGCCCTACAGCAGCGCGCTCGCCCTGCCGGACGGCGCGAGCAGCCTGGACATCGTCCTCGACGCGCGCTTCGCGCGCCTCGCCGGCAGCATCCGGGATGGCGAAGGCGCGCCGCTGGCCGGGGTCCTCCTCACGGTGAGCGGCGCCGCGAGCGGGTCGGCGCTCAGCGACGCGACTGGCGCCTTCCTGCTGCCGCGTCTCCTGGCCGGCGCCTCGACCCTCAGCGCCAGCAAGCTCGGGTACGCGCCGCTCAGCCAGAGCCTCGCGCTCGCCGAGGAAGAGGACGCTGCGCTGTCCCTTGCCCTCGAGCGCCTGCTCGGCACGCTCGCGGGGCGCGTGCTCGATTCCGCGGGCGCCGGCCTGGGCGGCGCCAGCCTGCAGCTCCGGGCGGGCGCGGCGCTCGTCGCCCAGACGCTCAGCGCGGCGAACGGCGACTTCGCGCTCGGCGGCCTGGACCCGCTCGCGCCGCTGGATCTCTATCTCAGCCTGGCCGGCCACTCCGTCCTCGGCGGCAACCCGCTGCGAGACCTCCTGCCGGGGGGCGAGCCGCTCCTGCTGCGGCTCGTCCCGGACGATGGCCGGCTGCGCGGCAGCCTGACCAGCGCGACTGACGGCGCGCCCGTCGCCGGCGCCCTCGTGAGCGCGGTCGACGGCGCCGGGGTCTACGCCGAAACGCGCAGCGATGCCGGGGGCGCCTTTGCGATCGGCGCCCTGCCGCGCGCTTCGCTCTACACCCTGCACGCCGACGGGCCCGGCTGGGCGGCACTCAGCGTCGCCGGCCTCGCGCCCGACGGCGCGCCGCTCGCCCTCAGCCTCGAGCCGGCCGGCGCGACCGTCTACGGCAGCCTCGTCGCCGACACTCCGGGCAGCGGCCGGCTGCCGCTCGGCAGCGCGCTGCAGGCCATCCCCGCCGAGGGCGGTCCCCTGCGCGCGCTCGCGCTGAGCGCCCTGGGCGAGTACAGCCTCGAGGCGCTGCCGCCCGGAGACTTCCTGCTGGTCTGCCGCGTCGACGGCTGCCTGACGCTCCCGCGCCAGCAGAGCGTGCGCGTCGACGAAGGCCAGGTGCTCGGTCCCTATGACTTCGAGTTGGTGCCGACTCCGCTCGCGAGCCTCGCGATCAGCGGCCTCGAGGAGCTCGAGGGCGGCCAGAGCGCGATCTACCAGGGCGCGCAGCGGGCTGCCGACGGCGAGTCGCTGGACTACCCGCTCATCTGGAGCCTGGAGCCGCCTGGCGCCGGCACCTTCGATACGGCCAGCGGCCGTTTCGCGGCGCGCGCCGACTTCCTGGGCACCGCCACGCTGCGCGCTCGGCATGCGGCCAGCGGTCTCGGGGCCGCACGCGCGGTCACCGTCGGCGCCCGCCTGACACCGCAGACGGCGCGCGCGCTGGACGACGGCGCCGGCCTGCGCCTGCGCGTGCCTGCGGGCGCTCTCGGCCAGGCGACCCGCATCGGCCTGCGGCGCGAGACGCCGACGCCGCTCAAGCGGCGCGCCGGGAGCTATCGTGTTGAGGGCGAGCTCTACCGCTTCCTCCCCAGCGGGCTCGCGTTCGCGGACAGCGCGCAGCCGACTCTAACGCTGCCCGTTCCCAATCCGCTGTTCAACGAGCGCCTCGCGCTGGGCTGGTGGGACCCGAGCGGCCTCGCGTGGACGGCGCTGCCGGGCACGAAGGGCACCCAGGGGCTCAGCCGCGCGCTGGCGCACTTCTCCGATTACGCTCTGCTCGTCGCCAACGCGCCCCTCGGGGTCGGCGAGGCTCGACTCTCCGCGAATCCCTTCAGTCCGGCCCTCGCTCCCCTCGAGCTGCGCTTCACGGTGAGCAGCCAAACGATGGCCGCACCCCTCGTCGACGTGGAGGTCTTCAACCTGCTCGGCGACCCCGTGTGCCGACTCCTGCGCAGGCAGGCCCTGGCCGTCGGCGTCGAGCACAGGCTCGCTTGGGACGGCCTCACACAGGCCGGCGAGCTGGCCCGGAACGGCCGCTACCTGCTGCGCATCCGCGTCGAGGACGGCGGCGAGGCAGCCGAGCGCATCCTGCAGGTCGTCCTGGTGAAATGACGAGGAGGCCCCACGCCATGCTCGCCTACGGAACCTTGCGGCGCGGCGTCGCCGCGTTCGCTTTCCTGCTTGCGCTCGCGCCGGCCGCGCGCGCCGGCCAGAGCGCCCTGCCCGGCGCCTTCGCCGACATCGGCCTCAGCGCCCGCGCGATGGGCATGGGCGGCGCCGCGGCGGCCGGCTTCGGCCGCGCCGCGGATCTCAGCGGCAATCCCGCAGGGCTCGGCGGCCTCGTCCGGCCCGAGCTCTCCGCGCTGCAGACCGAGCAGTTCGGCCTCGTGCCGACCTACTACCTCGCCGCGGCGCGCCGCCTCGGCGGCGCCGGCTTCGGCCTCGGCCTGCTGTCGAGCGGCGACGCGCTCCTGCGCGAGAACACGCTGCTGATTGCCGGCGGCCGTCCCCTCGGCGACGGCCGCTTCGGCGCGCTCGCGCTCGGGCTGGCGCTCAAGCTGCGCCACGCCGCCTTCGGACCGGAGGGCGATCTACCGGGCATCGAGGGCAGCGCCTACGGGGGCGCCATCGACCTGGGTCTCCAGCTCCGGCGCGGCAGCGCCCGCTACGGGCTCTTCGTGGAGGAACTCGCCAGCGACCTGCGCTGGCAGAGCAGCGGCCTGGGCGCCTATCACGAGGGCGTGCCGCCGACGCTGCGCGCGGGCCTCGGCGTCGACGCGGGCGCCCTCAGCCTCGCCGCAGACCTCGAAGTCGCCCTCGAGGCCGAGCGCGCGCACAAGGCGGCCCTCGGCGTCGAGTGGCGGCCGCATGCGGTGCTCGCGCTGCGCGGGGGGCTGAGCCAGCGCCTCGCGACCCAGGAGCAGCGCTTCCTCAGCGCCGGCCTCGGTCTGGGCGCCGGCCTCGAGGGCGGCCGTCGCTTCCAGTTCGACGCCGCCTATCTCTTCCACGAACTCGGCGGCAGCCTGCGCCTGGAGGCCGCCCTCCTGCTCTAGGCCCGATCGCCGAGAATCGCCCGCAGGCGGCGTGGGTTCTGCACCCAGATCCCCGAGCGCGTCAGACGCAGCGCGCCTTCTCGGGCGAGCCGATGCAGGACGCGCGAGAGCGTCTCCGGGCTCGTGCCGACCATCTGCGCCAGCTCGCGGCGCAAGAGGGGCACGGTGACCGCCGCGCCGCTCTCCAGGCCCATCCCCGTGTCGGCCAGGAAGGCCAGGAGCTGCCGCACGGTCCGCGTGCGCACGTTTTCGTGGGCGAGGGCCAGCAGCAGCTCCTCGGAGACGCGCAGCTCCCTGGCCATCAGGGCGAGCAGGCGGGCGCAGAAGCCGGGCGACTGCGCGAGGAGCCGATGGAAGTAGTCGCCGGGGATGGTGCAGAGCTCGAGCTCGCCCACCGCCTCGGCGCTGGCGGCGAAGGGCTCCCCGCTCAGCAGCGGCCGATAGCCGAGCAGGCGGCCCCGCCCGAGCAGGCGGATGATCAGGGGATCGCCCGTCGCGCTGGTCTTGCTCAGCTTGACGATGCCCGAGCGCACGCAGAAGACGGCCAGCGCCGGATTCCCTTCCTGGAAGACGGTCTGCCGATCCCCGTAGCGGCTGACGGAAATCGCGGCCCGATCCTGGCCCGGATCCAGGCCGGCCAGCTGGCAGAAGGCCGCTGACTCGCGGCTGCCGCAGAAGCTGCAGGCCTCGCCCACCGCGCGCCTCAGCGCAGCTCGAACTCGAAGGTGCTGACCACGCGGATCTTCTTGAGCGGCGTGCTCGTCGGGCTGTAGGGCGCCGACTCGTCGTTGCCGTCGCTGCCGAAGATCTGGATCGCGCCCTGGTTCGCCGTGCGAATGCGGCCCACCGCGGCCCCCGCGTCGGCCGCGAACTGGCGCGCCGTCTCGCGGGCGTTGGCGGTCGCCTCGGCGAGGAGCTGTGGCCGCAGGGCGCCGAAGGCGGTGACGGCGTAGCGCGGATTGGCGAAGCCTCCTTGCTCGCCGTCCAGGACGACGCCCGACGCGACGAGGCTCTCCGTCGCCCCGACCGCCTTCGCGATGCGGTCGACATCCGGCGTCGTCACCTGGACGGAGCTGGTCAGCACGTAGCGGAAGCGATCGCCGGCCTGGTTCTCGCCGTACTCGCGAGCCAGCTTGTCGATGATCCGCGTGCCCTGACGGCTGATCGCCTCGGAGGGAAAGCCCTGCGCAACCAGGAAGGCGACAGCGGCTTCCCGGTCGGCGCTGATGCGGGCGTGGGCTTCCTTGAGGTCCGCGCCGGCGCGCCGGAAGTAGAGGGTCCAGGTCGCCTGGTCGGCCTTGACCTCTTTCTCGACCAGTCCCTTGACGGTCACCGTTCGCGTCTCGGAGCGAAAGCGCGCGACCCCGCCGCCGATGAAGCGCCCTGCCAGGGCGAGGCCGACGACGAGACCGAGGGCGAGGATCGCCGCCGCCGGTACCAGGTCCCTGCGCTCCGAGATCGCCATGTCCGCACCCCTTCCGCGCTGGCAAGCAGGGGAGCATAGCGAGTCCTGCGACCGGAGTAAACAAGAAGCGGATCTGGCCCCCCCCCTGCCGCGCTAGAAGCGCCCCATGCACCCGGATGCCGATGCCGTGCTCGCCGGAGAAGGGCGCGGCGAACTGGGCGGCCTTCAACGCGAAGGCCGCGGACATCGTCCGCGGCCCTTCGCCCTTCAGGCCCCTACCGCTGGCGAGCGGGTCCGGGGACTAGTCGAGCAGGCTGCTGTCCAGCAGGTAGTCGAACTGGGCGAGGTCGGGCTGGAAGACCAGGTCCGGCTCGTCCGGATCCCCCACCTTCACCGTCTTGTCGAGATCCCGGAAGGTGATCACGACGACGGGGCCGAGATCGGGGGCGAGGAGGTAGAGCCCGAGGTCGCGGCGGGCGATGCGCGTGCGGGCGCGCTCGGGAATGTACTCCTCCGGGATCGCGCTCTCGCCGGGCTCGGTGTTCGGATTGCGCTGGTTGCTCAGGTGGAGATCCGCCTCGAGGCTGACGCGCACCCAGCGGCAGCTCGGAATCACCGTGTCCGCGAGATCGGGAAAGAGCGAGTCCACCTCGGCGCCGACCGAAGCGTAGGCGAAATTCTCCGCGGCGATGACCTCGCCGACGATGCGCACGGCAGCGATGCCGTCGACGTAGGTGTCGTGATCGACGTCCGAGGGATCCCAGGGCGTGTTGCCGGGCTGGTTGGTGCCGTCGTAGAGGCGGCGCGGATAGTCGAAGCCGACCGCCTCGTTGACGAGGACCTTGCCGACTTCATCGCCGGCGTAGTCCACCGGCATGCTCTCGTCGCTGTAGTCGGCGAGCAAGGCCTCCCAGCGCAGCGTGCCGAAGCGAATCCACGCGTAGGGCAGGCCCTCGCCGAAGGCGAAGCTGCTGTCGGTGGCGCCCCCTTCGCCGACGACATCGTAGCCGCCGCTGGTCGCATCGAGGTACACGGTCAGCTCGTGCCGGAGCTGGCCGCCGAGATCCGCCCGCCCGGTCGTGCGCCCCAGGAGGGCGAGGTCGCCCCCGGCGCCGCCCGCGCTGCACTCCCAGCGGGTGTTGCCCGACGGCAGGCGGGGATCGAAGTAGTCGAGCGTGGTGTCGGGGCTGAAGACCCCCTCCTCCTTGCGGACGAAGTTCCACCACTCGCCGGCGGCGAGGGGCAGGAAGTTCGCGCTGAGGGGCGCGAGCCCCGTGCCGCCCGCGCCCGTGGGCCCCTTCGACTCGTCGTCGGAGCAGGCGCCGAGCGCCAGGAGCAGCGCGAACAGGACGAAAGCCCCCGTCAGACCGGGGCGCCGCCAGAGGAGACTCGGCCGCATCGCCATCCACCTCGTTGCCGGGCGCGCAAACGCGCGCCGTACCATCGTTTTCGGAGCCGTGGGGACCCAAGCAGTCTATTGCCCGTCCGCGCTCCGAGCAAGGGGGATTTTCACCACTTGCGGGCGCGCCCGCCTTGCGCTAGGCATTCGGGATCCACCCCAGCCGGAGCCGCGCCATGGTCCAGCCGCCTGCCGCCCCCGCCCGCCGCCTCGCGCTCAGCCTCGCCCTGCTCGGCGCCCTCGCCGCCCGCCCCTCGGCGGCCCAGCCGCTCGCCGCCGACACGCTTCGTCTGCGCGCCACCCTCGACGAACTCTGCGCGCCCGCCTGCGCCGGTCGCCGCAGCGGCAGCCCGGGCATCGAGGCCGCGCGCCGCGCGCTGACGGCGCGCCTGGTCGCGCTCGGCCTGGAGCCGCTGCCGGGAGCCGAGACCTACGCGGCCCCCTTCGCCGTCCAGGGCCTGGCGCTGGACAGCCTGCGCGGCCGCCTGCTCGATCCGGAAGGCAAGGTGACGCCGCTTCAGCTCAGCCCCTCCGCACCTGGCGCCCCCCTCGGCGCTGTCCGGCTCGCGCCCTGGCCCGCCGGCGGGCCGCTCCCGCTCACCGCGCGCGGCGCCCTCGTCGTGCGCCAGGGTCCGGCCGCCTCGGCCGGCGCCGAGAGCTTCTCACCAAACGCCCTCCTGGAAGAGGTGCGGGCCGCGGGCGCCCTCGGCCTGCTGCTCGTGCCGCACCCGGCCGATTCCGCCGGCATCCTGGCCCGGCATCGGGCGCGCAGCCAGGGCCGCGACCCGCGGGTCTACGCCCTCGCGGGCGAAGCGCCGGCGCCCCTGCTCGCCTTCGCCGACGGTCCGGCCGCGCCCGGCGTCTTCGCCGGCGCGACCGCCCAGCCGATCGGCTGGCGGCTCGCGCTGCCCGGCGGGCAGGCTCTCGCTCACCGGGGCGTCACTCCCCCCGGGCGCCTGCGCGCCTCGGCGGCGCCGGCGGAGACGGCGCCCGTCGTGCTGCTCTGCGCCCACCACGACCATCTCGGCGAGGGTCCCGAGGGCGTCTTCCCGGGCGCCGACGACAACGCGAGCGGGGTGGCCGTCCTCCTCGAAGTCGCGCGCCTGCTCGCCGGCCGGCCCCTGGCGGCCGAGGTCCGCTTCCTATTCACCGATGCCGAGGAGCTCGGCATGCTCGGCGCCAAGGCCTACCTCGCGCGCTGGGACCCGCCCGCGCTCGCGATCAATCTCGACTCCGTGGGCCGCGCCGGCGCGATGAGCTACCGTCAGCTCCGCGATCCGGCCGCCGCCAACCCACGCCTGATGATCCACTGGACCTCGGCGTCCGGCGACAGTGCCCTGGACGCAGCCCTGGCCGCCCGGGGCTTCCAGGTGCAGCGGGGCGAGGGCCCAATGTTCGCCCTCGGTGGCGATCACCGCGCCTTCGTGGAGGCCGGCGTCCCGGCGCACTTCCTCTTCGGCGGCTTCCACGCCGACTACAACACGGTGCACGATCGCCCCGAGCGGATCCTCGTCGGACGCCTGGCCTCCCTCGCCGAGGCTCTGGCCGACTTCGTCGCTGCGGGACCGGCGGCCCCCGCGCCGCGCTAGGGTTGCTCGCCTGCCAGCCAGCGGAGGAACTCGGCCGGCAGCGCCGGCCGCGCCGCGAGGAGCCACGCGCCGCGGCTGCGGCAGTCGAGCCGCTCCAAGCGCCGGGCCGGGCCCGGCTGCGCTGCCGCGAGGGCTCGCGCCGCGGCGAGGGACTCGGCGTCCTGGTCGCAGACCGCGAGCAGGACGGGCTGCGGCGCGCGGGCGGCCTGGGAGTCGAGATCGGCCGGCGCCAGGGGCGACAGCAGCAGGGCGCCCGCGAAGCGGCCGCCCCGGGGCCCCGCGAGCAGCTCGAGCGCCAGCGCCGTTGCTTCGCCCTCGGCGGCCAGCAGCCAGGGGCGGCCGGCCAGACCCGGCTGCTGATCGACGAAGGCGAAGAGGGCCTCGAGATCGCGAGCGAGGAGGGCGCGGGCGGGCCCATCCCAGCGCGGGGCTGGCGGCACGGGCCCGGCAACGCTGACCCGACTCTGGCCTTCGCCCCGGAGGTCGGGCAGGAGGACCTCGACGCCGAGGGCCTGGAAGGTCCCGCCGAGGCTCGCCAGGGAGCCACCCGCGACGCCGCGATCGTGCAGGAGCAGGGCGATGGGCCGCGGCTGCGCGCCGGAGGGCGTGCGCAGGTAGCCGCCGACGAGGGCGAGCGAGTCGGCGGTCCAGATCTGGAAGCGCACCAGGTCCTGCGCGCGGAGGGACCCGCGGCCGGACGGTTCGGCCAGGAGCGCCGCGGCAACCGCGGCGGCGGTCCACCGCCGGCGTGCGACCCTCATCGCTGGTAGAGGTAGGCTTCCCAGCTCTGGTGCATCGCGTCGCCGAGGAAGCGCCGGAAGAGCAGGGGCGGCAGCCAGCGCGGCTCGCGCGGCGCCGCGAGCAGGCGCATCCCGGCCTCGGCCGGCAGGCGGTTGCCCTTGCGGTGGTTGCAGCTCACGCAGCAGGTCACGCAGTTCTCCCAGCTCGTCGCGCCGCCCCGGGGGAACTCCGGCGTCTGGCGGCTGCGCGGAACGACGTGGTCGATCGTGAAGGGCCCCGCCGTGCCACCGCAGTACTGGCAGCTGCAGCGGTCCCGCGCGTAGAGGTTGCGCCGGTTGAGCTGCACGCGCACCACCTTGTAGACCCGGTGCGCGATGGCGATGAAGAGGCGGATGATGCGCGGCAGGCGCCACTCGGCCGCCGCCGAGCGCACGACGAGGGCGGACTCCTCCACCGCCACCGCCCGCCCGCTCACCAGGAGCACCAGGGCGCGCCGCGCGCTGACGATGTTCACGGGCTGATAGCCGGCGTCCAGAACGAGGACGTGCTGGCGGAGTGTGGCTCTGTTCACGCTGATCTCACTTCGACGCTGGCCGGCCGTCCTCCCGCCGGCGCGACCTCGCAAAAGCTTGTCGAAGCGCCGCAGGCGCCGTCAAGAGAATTCCCCGGACTCCGTCGCCGCCGGCGGCAACTCGGGGAAGCCCGCCTCGCCCTCGCCGAGGCGGGCGAGCGCGGCCCGGGCCGCGTCCTGCTCCGCGTCCTTCTTGCTGCGGCCACTGCCCCGGCCCACGACCTGCCCCTGCACGAGCACCTCCACCTCGAAGTCCTTGGAATGGTCCGGCCCCCAGGTCGCTTCGACGCGGTAGCGCGGCGGCAGCTTGTAGACCGACTGCACGCGCTCCTGGAGCAGGGACTTGAAGTTGCGGTGGCTGTCGTCGGCCAGGAACTCCTCCTTGCGGGCGAGCACGCGGGAGGCAACCAGCTTGCGGGCCGGGAGCAGGCCGCCGTCCAGGTAGACCGCGCCGAGGACGGCCTCGAAGGCGTCGGCGAGAATCGAGTCGCGCGTGCGGCCGCCCGTCTCCTCCTCGTTGGCGCTCAGGCGCAGCACGGCGCCCAGGCCGAGGTCGCCGGCGACGCTGGCCAGCACCACGCGGCTCGCGAGCAGGCTCTTGAGCTTGGTCAGGGTGCCCTCGTTCTCCTCCGGGAATTCGGCGACGAGGGCGACGTTGATCGCCAGTCCGAGCACCGCGTCACCGAGGAACTCCAGGCGCTCGTTGCTCGCCTCGCGCTCCATCCCCTCCTGGAAGGCCCAGGAGCGGTGGGTGAGGGCGAGCAGCAGCAGCGCGGGATCCTTGAAGCGGTAGCCGAGGCGCTCCTGGAAGGCGGCGAGGGGCGCGCGATCGGCCTCCTCGAGCGTGGGCGGGAGCTTCCCCGGGAAGAGCTTGCGGAACCAGGCGCGAATGGCGGGCCTTCCTTGCCGTTCCGGCCGGCGGGAACCGGGCGCCCCTAGCGCTCGCCGGGCGCCCGCCCCAGCAGGAGCACGATGTTGTGGCCGCCGAAGCCGAGCGAGGTGCTGATCGCCGTCTCCACCGCCTGCTTGACGGCGCGGTTGGGCGTGTAGTCGAGGTCGCAGTCGGGATCGGGGTGCTCGTAGTTGACGGTCGGCGGAATCTCGCCGCGCTCCAGCGCGAGGACCGTGATCCCCGCCTCGAGCCCGCCGGCCGCGCCGAGCAGGTGGCCCGTCATCGATTTCGTGCTGCTGATCTTGAGCCGCTCGGCGTGGGCGCCGAACGCCGTCCTGATCGCCAGCGTCTCGATGCGGTCGTTGTAGGGCGTGCTCGTCCCGTGCGCGTTGACGTAGCCGACGCTCGCCCCCGGCAGGCCGGCCTCGGCGAGCGCCAGGCGCATCGCCTGCGTCGCGCCGCGGCCCTCGGGGTCGGGCGCCGTGATGTGGTGCGCGTCCGCCGTGAGCCCGGCGCCGAGCAGCTCGGCGAAGATGCGCACGCCGCGCGCCTTGGCGTGCGCGTAGTCCTCGAGCACGAGGACGCCCGCGCCCTCGCCCATCACGAAGCCGTCGCGCTCGGCGTCGAAGGGGCGGCAGGCCTTCCCGGGCTCCTCGTTGCGCGTCGAGAGGGCCTTCATGTTGCCGAAGCCGGCCAGGGCCATCGGCGAGATCGTCGCCTCGGCGCCGCCGGCCAGCATCAGGTCCGCACGGCCCGCGCGGATCTGCAGCGCCGCGTCGGCGATCGCGTGCGCGCCCGTCGCGCAGGCGCTGACGACGCCGAAGTTGGGCCCCCGCAGGCCGTAGCGCATCGAGACGAGACCGGTGGCGATGTCGCCGATCATCATCGGGATGAAGAAGGGGCTCACGCGGCGCGGGCCCTTCGCGATGAGGGTGCTGTGCTCCTCCTCGAAGGTGAGCATGCCGCCGATGCCAGAGCCGATGATGACGCCCATGCGCTCGCCGGCCGGTGGCTCGGCGAGCAGCCCGGCCTGGGCCATCGCCTCCTCGGCGGCCACGAGCGCGAACTGCGCGTAGCGGTCGGTCTTCTTGCGCTCCTTGGGCTCGACGATCTCGCCGGGGTCGAAGTCCTTGACTTCGGCGCCCAGGCGGGACGCGTAGCCCTCGGTGTCGAAGGCCGTGATCCGTCCGATGCCCGAACGGCCGGCCAGCAGCCCCTGCCAGGTGGCCTCGCGGTCCTTGCCGACCGGGCTGATCAGGCCCAGGCCCGTGATGACGACGCGGCGGTCCATGCGACATCCCCTCCGGTCCGCGGCTTCCCGCCGCTCGGGCGGCGGGCGGCGGCGGGACTAGGCCTCGGGCAGGGCGGCCGTGAGATAGTCGATCACCGCCTGCACGTTCGTCAGCTTCTCGGCGTCCTCGTCGGAGATCTCCATGCCGAATTCCTCCTCGAAGGCCATCACCAGCTCGACGGTGTCGAGGGAATCGGCGCCCAGGTCCTCGATGAAGGAGGCGCTCGGCGTGATCTGCTCCGGATTGACGCCCAGTTCCTTCTCGATGATCTGGTGGACGCGCTCTGCGATCGAAGCCATGGGACGAACCTCCTCGGGTCCGCGGGGAGCCTCCGCCCCCCGTCTGGAATTGCCAACTGCTTAGGGGATCGCCATCCCCCTGTCAAATGCAAAACCTCACATCGCCATGCCGCCGTTGACGGCGATGACCTGCCCCGTGATGTAGCGCCCGCCGGGGCCGAGCAGGAAGAGCACGGCAGCGGCCACGTCCTCCGGTTCGCCCAGACTGGCGAGCGGAATCCCGGCGAGGAGCTGCTTCTGCACCTCTGCGCTGAGCGTCGCCGTCATGTCCGTGCGGATGAAGCCCGGCGCCACCGCGTTCACGGTCACCCCGCGCGGCGCCAGCTCCTTGGCCAGGCTCTTCGTCAGCCCGATCAGGCCGGCCTTGCTCGCCGCGTAGTTGGCCTGGCCCGCATTGCCGATCTGGCCGACCACGCTCGTGATGTTGACGATGCGCCCGCCTCGCTTCAGGAAGGGCCGCGCCAGCGCCCGCGCGAAGTGGAAGGCGCCGCCGAGATTGACGGCCAGCACGCGCTCCCACTCCGCGGCCTTCATCCGCGCGAGCAGGTTGTCCTGGGTGAGGCCGGCGTTGTTGACGAGGAAGTCGACCTCGCCCATCTCCTCGCGGATGCGCGCGACGAGCGCGGCCACCGCCTCGCCGTCGCCGATGTCGCCGCCGTAGCCGCCGAGGTCGGGCCCGCCGCCGAGCTCGGCGGCCGCTGCCCGGCCGCGTTCCTCGCTGCTGGCGACGAGCGCGACGCGACAGCCCTCGCCGCGCAGGGCGACGACGATGGCCCGGCCGATGCCGCGCGAACCCCCGGTCACGAGGGCGAGCTTGCCCGCAATGCCGCTGTCCATGCCCCCTCCTCGACCTAGGCCGCGCCGGCGCTCGCGCCGGCCAGCCAGGCGTCCAGCGCGGCCTTGTCGCCCAGCGCCGTCACGCGCGTCTCGCGGTCGATCTTGCGCATGAGGCCCATGAGCACCTTGCCCGGACCGATCTCCAGGGGATCCGCGCCGTCGAGCCGGCGCAGCGCCAGCATGGAGTCCGACCAGAGCACGGGACGTGTCAGCTGCTCGCTGAGCAGAGCGCGCAGGCGCTCGCCGCGGGTCTCCGGCTGGGCCGTGACGTTGGGGATCACTGGCGACTGCGCATCCGCGAAGGGTGTCGCGCGCAGGGCCTCGCCGAGCGCCGCTGCCGCCGGCGCCATCAGGGCGGAGTGAAAGGCGCCGCTCACCGTGAGCGGGACCACCTTCTGCGCCCCCGCCGCACTGCAGGCCGCCATGCCGCGCTCGACCGCGGCGACGGCGCCGCTGATCACGAGCTGGTCCGGGCTGTTCAGGTTGGCGAGCGCGAGCACTTCGCCCGCGGCCGCCTCGGCGCAGCAGCGCGCGACCGCCTCGCGCGTGAGGCCGAGCACGGCGGCCATCGTGCCGGGCACGGCCTCGCCGCTGGCGAACATCAAGCGCCCGCGCAGGGCGACCAGGCGCAGGGCGTCCAGGGGCGCCAGCACGCCGGCCGCGACGAGGGCGCTGTACTCGCCCAGGCTGTGGCCTGCCACCACCGAGGGCGCGAGGCCGCGGCGGGCGAGATAGGCGTGGCAGGCGAGACTGACCATCAGGATGGCCGGCTGCGCGTGGCGCGTCTCGGTGAGGCGCTCCAGCGGCCCCGCGAAACAGAGGTCGCGCAGGGGCAGGCCCGTCACGCCCTCGGCCTCGGCGAAGAAGCGGGCGCTCTCGGGGTCCTCGTCGTTCAGCTCCCGGCCCATGCCCACGAACTGCGAGGCCTGCCCGGGGAACAGGAGCGGTCTGCGCACGGTGCCCTCCCTCACAGCTTCATCAGCGTGGCGCCCCAGGTGAGGCCGCCGCCGAAGGTCGCCATCAGCACGTAGTCCCCGGGACCGATGCGGCCTGACCGCCGCGCCTCGTCCAACGCGATCGGGATCGAGGCCGCGCTCGTGTTGCCGTACTCCGCGATGTTGACGTAGACCCGCTCGGCGGGGATCGCCAGCCGCTCGCCGATCGCGTCGATGATGCGCATGTTCGCCTGGTGCGGGATGAAGAGCGCGAGGTCCGCCGCGCTCAGACCGGCGGCCGCGAGGGTCTGCTGCGCGGCGGCGGCCATGTTGCGCACGGCGTGCTTGAAGACCTCGTTGCCCTTCATCTGGATCTTGTTCGTCCGCGCCGCGATGATCGCCGGCGTCGGCGGCTCCGCGCTGCCGCCCTGGGGAGCGTTCAGGAGCTCGGCGAGGCGACCGTCGCTCCGGCTGACGCTGGCGAGGATGCCGCGGCCGTCGACCGGCCGTGCTTCGAGGAGGACGGCGCCGGCCCCGTCGCCGAAGAGCACGCAGGTCGCGCGGTCCTGCCAGTTGGTGAGGCGGCTGAGCAGCTCCGAACCGACGACCAGCGCCCGCCTGCCGCGGCCCGTCTCGAGCAGGGCGGCGGCCTGCTCGAGCCCGAAGAGGAAGCCGCTGCAGGCGGCGGAGAGGTCCCAGGCCGCCGCGTTGTGGGCCCCGATCTTCGCCTGCACGAGGCAGGCCGTGCTCGGAAAGATGAGATCGCCCGTCACCGTGCCGACGAAGACGTAATCCACCGTCTCGGCCGGGCAGCCGGCGTCCGCGAGGGCGCGCTCGCAGGCGAGGGCGGCGAAGTCGCTGTTGCGTTCGTGATCGGCCGCGATGTGGCGCGTCTTGATGCCGGTGCGCGTGGTGATCCACTCGTCGCTGGTCTCGACCAGGCGGCTCAGCTCCTCGTTACCGAGGACGCGTTCAGGCACCGCGCTGCCGGTGCCGACGAGTTGCGCGCTGAGTCTAGGCGCCAAGGCTCTCCCCCTGGAGCTTGCCCAGCAGCCCCTGCGTGCGCTCGGCGGTGTGCAGTTCCTGGAAACGCAGCGCCGTGCGCAGGGCGTTCATGATCGCCAGCTCGTTGCTCTTGCCGTGGCTGATGATGACCGTGCCGGCCACGCCCATCAGGGGCGCGCCGCCGTGCTCGGCGTAGTCGAGGTCCTTGCGGATGCGCCGCTCGCCCTCGCGCAGGCCGCCGCGGGCCAGGAGGACGCCGAGCTTGCCGGCGAAGCTGGTGAGCACGGTCTCTTTCATCCGGCCCATCAGCAGGCGCGTCGTGTAGCCGACCATGCTCTCGGCGAGCTTGAGGACGACATTGCCGGTGAAGCCGTCGCAAACGATCACGTCGGCCTCGCCCGCGAGGATGCCGGCGCCCTCCACGTTGCCGACGAAGTCGACGGGCGCGCGGCCGAGCAGCTCATGGGCCCGCGTGTAGAGTTCGCTGCCCTTGCTCGCTTCCTCGCCGATGTTGAGCAGGCCGACGCGCGGATTCTCGCGGCGTAGCACGGCCTCGGCGAAGAGCCGCCCCATGACGCCGAACTGCGCGAGGTGCTCGGGCTTGTTGTCGGAGTTGGCGCCCACGTCGAGCAGGACGCAGCCGCCCGCCTTGCTCGGGAACCAGGTGGCGATGGCCGGCCGCAGCACGCCCGGCAGCGCGCCGAGGTAGAGCATCGCCCCGGCCACCATCGCGCCCGTCGAGCCGGCGCTCACAATGCCGTCCACGGCGCCGGCCTTGAGGTCCTGCATGCCGCGCACGATCGGCGAGTCCTTCTTGCGCCGCACCGCCGTGGCCGGCGACTCGTGCATCTCGATGGACTCGCTGGTGGGCACGATCTCGAAACTGTCCGCCGACTCGCCCGCCGACCTCAGGATTTCGGCGATGGCTGTCGGCTCGCCGTAGAGCCGCAGCGTCGGCGCCGGCTCCAGCTCGCGCCGGGCGCGGAGGGCGCCGCGAACCAGCACCGCCGGCCCGTGATCGCCTCCCATCACATCCAGGGCGAGCTTCACGCCGCCTAGTCCGCCTCGACCGTCTGCACCTGGCGGCCCGCGTACCAGCCGCAGTTCGGGCAGATCCGGTGGCTGGGCTTCATCTGACTGCAGTGCTTGCAGCGCACCAGGCTGGGCGTGCGCGCGGCGGCGAGCCAGACGGCCCGCGTCATGCGCGAGCGCGAGCGGCTCTTGCGCTTCTTGGGGAGACCCATCGTTCAGTCCTTTCCGGTGTCGTCGCCGGGAAGCGCCTCGCCTTCGCGCTCGGCTTCCAGACGCCGCTTCAGTTCCGCGAGCGGCCCCCAGCGGGGGTCCCGCTCCTCATCCGCGCGGCCCTCGCCGGTCGCGGCGCCCGGCGGGCCGGGGCAGGGACCGGCGCCTGCCGCCTCGCAGCTGAGCTGGATCGGCAGATCCAGCCAGAGCGCTTCGCGCAGCGGACCCGTCAGATCCAACTCCTGGCTGCCCGCGGGCAGGACCACGACCTCGTCGGACTCCTCGGGGTCGAGATCCGGGGTAGCCGCCGCCAGCACCAGAAGCTGGAAGTCGCCCGTCAGCCGGCCGGTGAAGGGCCGATCGCAGCGGTCACAGCGAAAGGGGAAGCGCGCTTCCACCTCGCCGCGCACCGTCCAGCGCTGCCCGGCCGGATCCACGGTCACCCGCAACTCGGCTTCGCCTTCGCCCGCGCGGTCGCCCAGGTCTTCCAGGCACAGGGGCGCGGTGAAGCGGAACTCCTCGCGGTGTTCCCTGATGCCGCTGAGCAGGATTCTCACGGGCGCCTGCCGGTCCGGGCAAGATGGCGCATCTTAGTCCGCAACTCCCCCATTGTCAAGGCCTTGCCCCGCAGGCCGGTTCAGCCGCCGAAGACGATGCCCAGCTCCCGCGCCGCCGAGGCGTCCGAGTCGCTGGCGTGCACGCCGTTGGTCTGCAGGCTCTGGCCATAGAGGTAGCGGATCGTGCCCGGCGCCGCCTCGGCCGGGTTCGTGGCCCCGACTAGAAGACGTAAGTCCTTGACCGCATTGTCTTTCTCGAGTCGGACCGCCACGATGGGTCCGCTCGTGATGTAGGCGACGAGGTCCCCGTAGAAGGCCTTGCCCTGGTGCTCGGCGTAGAAGGCCCCCACCTGTGCGGCCGTCAGGCGCTTCAGCTCCAGGCCCGTGATCCGGAAGCGGTTGGCGGTGAGCATGGCGAGGATCTCGCCGATGGTCTGGGCCGCCACCAGCTCGGGCTTGATCATTAGATAGGTCTGGCTCACGGATTCTCCTCGCGGGCAGGGGTCAGGGTTTGTATTGAGCGGCCAGCAGCGGCACGATCTGGCTGGGGATCTCGGCCACGGGCACACCCGCCGCGCGCAGGCTGGCGATCTTGTCGGCCGCGGTGCCCGAGCCCCCGGCGATGATGGCGCCCGCGTGGCCCATCCGCTTGCCGGGCGGCGCCGTGCGACCGGCGATGAAGGCGACGACCGGCAGCGTCACCTTCTCCTTGATGTGGGCGGCGGCCTCCTCCTCGTCCGTGCCGCCGATCTCGCCGATCATGACGACGGCTGCGGTGGCCGGATCGGCCTGGAAGGCGGCCAGGCAGTCGATGAAGTTCGTGCCGATCACCGGGTCGCCGCCGATGCCGATGCAGGTCGACTGGCCGAGCCCGGCCGCGGTCAGGTGGTAGACCACCTCGTAGGTCAGGGTGCCCGAGCGGCTGACGAGGCCCACCTTGCCCGGCCTGACGATGTTGCCGGGCAGGATGCCCACCTTGCACTGGCCCGGCGAGATCAGGCCCGGGCAGTTGGGGCCGATGAGCCGCACGCCCGCCGCGCGCACGCGCGGCATCACCGCGTTCATGTCGCGCACCGGAATGCCCTCGGTGATGCAGACGACGGTTCGGATGCCCCCCGCCACCGCCTCGAGGATGGCGTCGGCGGCCACGTTCGCCGGCACGAAGATGACGCTCGCGTTGGCGCCCGTCGCGCGCACGGCCTCGCTGACGGTGTCGAAGACGGGGACGCCGCAGGCCTGCTGGCCGCCCTTGCCCGGCGTGACGCCGCCGACGACCCGGGTGCCGTAGGCCTGCATCTGCTCGGTGTGGAAGCCCCCGTCGCGGCCGGTGATCCCCTGCACGATCAGGCGCGTCGCCTGGTCCACGAAGATGCTCATGCCGCAGCCCCCTTGGCGAGGGCGATCGCCTTCTGCACCGCCTCGTCCATGCTCTCGGCGGCGACCAGATCCGTCTCGGCGAGGAGGCGCCGCGCCTCGTCCTCGTTCGTGCCGACCAGACGCACGACGATGGGCAGGTGGATGCCCGTCTTCGCCTTCGCCTCGATGATGCCGCGCGCGACGTCGTCGCAGCGGGTGATGCCGCCGAAGATGTTGAAGAGGATCGCCTTCACGTTGCGGTCGCGGGTGATGATGTCCAGGGCGCGCACCACCTTGTCCGGGTGCGAGCTGCCGCCGATGTCGAGGAAGTTCGCCGGCTGGCCGCCGTAGTGGGCGACGAGGTCCATCGTCGCCATCGCGAGGCCGGCGCCGTTGACGAGGCAGCCGACGTCCCCTTCGAGCTTGACGAAGCTGAGACCGGCCAGGCGGGCCTCGTCCTCCTCGGGCGTCGCCTCGGCGGGATCGCGCCAGCCGGCGATCTCGCTCTGGCGGTAGAGGGCGTTGTCGTCCAGGACCATCTTGCCGTCGACGGCCCAGACCTCGCCCGTGGGCGTGACGACGAGGGGGTTGATCTCCGCCAGCGTGGCGTCGCTGTCGGCGTAGGCCTGCCAGAGGCGCGTCAGCACGTCGGCCATCCGCAGCGCGATGCGACCCGAGGCGACCTGGAAGGCCACGTGCCGCGCCTCGTGCGGGCTGAGGCCGGCGACCGGATCGAGGCGCAGCTTGATGATCTGCTCCGGCGTCTTCGCCGCCACCTCCTCGATGTCGACGCCGCCCGCGGCGGAGACCATCAAGGTCGCCCGCTGCGCCGCGCGGTCCTGGACGATGCCGAGGTAGTACTCCTGGGCGATGTCCACCGCCCGCGTCACGAGCAGGCGACGCACGGTGAGGCCCTTGATCTCCATGCCGAGGATCTGGTCGGCCTTGTCGCGCACCTCGTCGTGCTGCCTGGCCAGCTTGACGCCGCCCGCCTTGCCGCGGCCGCCGACCAGGACCTGGGCCTTGATGACGACCGGCCCGCCGAGCTCGCGCGCGCGCTCCTTGGCCTCCTCCGGCGTGCCCACGACGAAGCCGTCGGGCACGGGGATGCCCTGGCGCCGGAAGAGCTCCTTGGCCCGGTACTCGTGGATCTTCACTCGTCGCTCCTGCGTTGGGACCCGCGCGGCGGCTAGCCTGAGCCGCGCGCCTGGCCGTCCTTCTGTTTCGCGATCGTCGCCGTGCTCGAGTAGCCCGTCAGCATGCCCGCCCGGTGCACGCGCCCGCCCCAGCCCTTCACCGCGGTGGCGCCGACGATCTCGGCTTCCGCGTACTCGCCGCCCTTGACCAGCACGTCCGGGCGCAGCGCTTCGATGAGCGCGAGCGGCGTGTCCTCGTCGAAGAGGGTCACGGCGTCCACCGAGCGCAGGTGCGCGAGCAGCGCCGCGCGATCCGCCTCGCCGTTCACGGGCCGGGTCGGGCCCTTGAGCCGCCGCACGGAAGCGTCGCTGTTCAGGCCGACGATCAGCCGCTCGCCCTGCGCCGCCGCCTCGGCGAGCAGCGCCCGGTGTCCGGCGTGCAGCACGTCGAAGCAGCCGTTGGTGAAGACGACCCGCTGCCCGCGCGCCCGCGCCTGCTCGGCCCAGGCCACCGCCGCGGCGCGGCCGAGGACGGGGGCCTCGCTCTCCGGCGCCCCGGCCTCGCGCAGGGCGTCGTCGAGGAGGGCGGCGAGCAGCTCGCCGGGCGTCACCGCCGCGGTGCCGACCTCGCCGACGACGACGCCCGCCGCGTGGTTGGCGAGCACGGCGCCCTCCTCGAGGCTGGCGCCCGCCGCCAGGGCGAGTGCGAGCGTGGCCACCACCGTGTCGCCGGCGCCCGTGACGTCGAAGACCCGCCGCGCCTTGGCCGGGAAACGGCGGGACGGACCGGCCGCCGTGAAGAGGGCAATGCCCCCCTCCCCGAGCGTGATCATCAGCGCCTTCAGCTCCAGGCGCGCCATGAGGCCGGCGCCGACGCGCTCCAGGTCGGCCTCGCTGCGGATGGGCAGGCCGAAGGAGCCGCCCGCCTCGGCCTTGTTCGGCGTCACGAGGTCGACGCCGCGATAGGCGGCGAAGTGCCCCTCCTTCGGATCGACGATCACCGGCACGCCGCGCGCGCGCGCCGCCGCGACGAGGGCCGTGACGAGCGCGTCGACGAGCACACCCTTGCCGTAGTCCGAGAGCACGAGGGCGCGCGCCTCGCCCAGCAGCGCGCAGGCGCGGGCCTCGAGGGCGGCGAGCGCCTCGCCCGTCGCCGGACGGCGCTCCTCGCTGTCCACGCGGCAGATCTGCTGGCCGGCGCCGAGGATGCGCGTCTTGACCGTCGTCGGCCGGCCGGACTCGACGACGAGGTCCTCGGCGGGGATGCCGGCGGCCGCGAGGGCTGCGACCAGCTCAGCGCCCGCCTCGTCCGCGCCGCGCAGACCGACGAGGCGCGGCGCGCCCCCCAGAGCGGCCAGGTTGCGCGCCACGTTGGCCGCCCCGCCCAGGCGCTGCTCGCGCTCGCGCACGGCGACCACGGGCACGGGCGCCTCGGGACTGATCCGCTCGACGCTGCCCTTGAGGTAGCGGTCCAGCATCAGGTCGCCGAGGACGAGCACGGGCAGACCCTGCATGGCGTCCAGCAGTCGGCGCAGGCGATCCAGGCTGGGGGTGACGGGCTCCATGTCGGCCTCGGGAATGGCGTCGGTGGCGGGCGGCGCGGGCGCGGCTGCGGCGCAAGCTATCATCGGCCCCAGGGGGTGTCAAGAAAGGGGCTGGCGCGGGCCCAGCGCGCGTGCTTTCATCCCCGCGCGGTGGGCCGCCCGGCCCCTGCCACCCCGCACCGAGAGGACGTCATGAGCGAGCCGACGAAGACGACCGGCCCCGTCAAGCGCATCGAGATCGATCTCGAGTCCGCGACCGAGCACTACGCGAACATCACCCTGATCAATCAGTCGAGCAACGAGTTCATCCTCGACTTCGCGCGGCTGATGCCGGGCCGGCCCAAGGCCACGGTGAGCGCGCGCGTGATCATGGCGCCGGCCAACGTGAAGGCCCTCCTGCGCGGCCTCGCCCAGCACGTGCAGCGCTTCGAGGAACTGCACGGCGCCTTGCCCGAACCGGCGGTGCAGCCGCCGACGGTGGGCTTCGGTCCCGAGACGGGCCGCGCCTAGGCCGCGGCGCCCGGGCTCGCCGCGCGACGCGGCAGGCCATCCTCCCCGCGCGGGGCGCGCTTCCAGCGCCGGTGCAGCCAGAACCAGTGCTCGGGATGGCGGCGGATGATCGCTTCCCAGCGCGCCGTGTGCGCGGCGGTCAGGCGGGCGACGGCGTCGGCGTCCGCCTCGCCCGCCGGCCAGAGCGGCGCCTCGTAGACGACGCGGAAGCGCCGGCCTTCGCGCAGCAGGTAGCTGGGGACGATCGGCGCGCCCGTCTTCAGGCTGAGGAAGGCCGTGCCCGGATGCGTCAGGCTCTCGCGCCCGAAGAAGGGCACGAGGATGCCGGGCCAGCGCGCCTCCTGGTCGCCCTGGACACCGATGCCGCCGCCCGCGCGCAGGGCCTTCATCACCCCGCGCAGGCCCATGCCGCGGTGCTCGACAGAAAAGCCGAGCGAGCGGCGCAGGTCGTTCATCGCCGCGTCGACGGCCGGGTTCGCGAGGTCCCCCACGAGCAGGTGGACGGGCACGCCGCGCGCCTGCGTCGCGAGGGCGAGCAGCTCCCAGTTGCCGAAGTGCGCGGCGAGGAAGAGCACGCCCTTGCCGGCCGCCCGGGCGGCGGCGAGCTCGTCGAGGCCCTCGTAGTCGATTCGCGCCAGCAGGCGGCGGCGCCGGAAGGCGGGCAGTGCGAAGTACTCCAGATAGCTGCGCCCGAACTGGCGGTAGCAGGCGGCGCCGATGCGCCGGCGCTCGCGCTCGCTGCGCTCGTCGCCGAGGGCGAGGCGCAGGTTGGCCAGGGTCACGCCGCGGCGGATACCCAGCCACCAGGCGAGCTGGCCGAGCGCCGCGCCCTCGGCGCTGATCCAGCCCCAGGGGAAGAGACTGCCCAGGCTGAGACCGCCGCGGACCAGCGCGGCTTCGATGCGGTGCTTCAGGCGCATGGCGGCGGCAGTCTAGCCCCCCGCTTCCTCCCCCGCAACCGCGACCAGGCGGAAGCGCCCGCCCGCCAGGCGCTCGATGCTGCCCTCGCGCTCCCACTCGGCGAGCCGGGCGAGCGTCTCCGTCAGCAGCCAGCCGGCGCGCGCGGAAAGGCGCTCGGCGTCGAGGAGGCCCTCGCGCCCGCAGCGCTCGGGCGTCCAGGCCTCCGGCGCCGTCCCCGCGCCCGCCGGCGCGGCGCCCGCCTCGCCCCAGAGGCGCGGCAGGTCCTCCGGACCGAGAATGAGCTGGCAGCCTTCGGCGAGCAACCGGTTGCTGCCTGCGGCCGAGGGGTTCAGCGGATTCGCCGGCACGGCGCCCAGCTCGCGCCCCAGGCCCTGGCTCTCGCGAGCGGTGTGCAAGGCGCCGCTGGCCGCCCCCGCCTCGACGACGAGCAGCCCCACGCCGAGAGCGGCGATCAGGCGATTGCGGCGCGGAAAGTGGAAGGGCAGGGGCGGCGTGCCGGGCGGGAACTCGCTGAGCAGGGGGCCGGCGGCGACCAGGGCCTCGGCGAGGCTGCGCGCCTCGGGCGGGTAGATCCGGTCGAGCCCGCAGCCGAGCACGGCCCAGCTCGGCCCCAGCTCCAGACTACCGCGCTGCGCGGCCTGGTCGATGCCCCGCGCGAGGCCGCTGACGACGGGATGCCCCGCCGCCGCCGCGGCGCGGCCGAGGCGCCGCGCCATCTCGAGACCGGCGGCGCTCGCGCGCCGACTGCCGACGACAGCGAGCAGGCTCTCCGCCGCCGCCGGCAGCCGGCCCCTGTAGAAGAGCAGCGGCGGCGGCTCGCGCAGCAGGCGCAGGGCCGCCGGGTAGGTCGCCGCCTCGAAGGGCACGGCGCGGATGTCCAGGCTGCGGCAGCAGGCTCTCTGGGCGGCCAGCGCGCCGGGCGAGGGCAGGTCGCTGGCTGCGTCTTCGGCGCGCAGGGCAGCCAGCCAGTCCGCGCCCGTGCCGCCGGCCCCGGCCAAGGCCGCCAGGCGCTCGGGGCGATACAGGAGCCTGTGGGCCAGCTCCAGTTGCTCGGGAGTGGGATGCACGGCGAGACCTCAGCCGGCGCGCGAGCAGCCAGCGTACCAACGGGTAAGCCAAGGTAACTACCATGATGACAATTAGTTAGCGTGATTCCCTCAGTGGCGGGCTCAGGGGCTGCCCACGGCGGCGCCAACCCGGCGCCCGCGCGACGCCGGCGGCGTCAGGGGCGGCCCAGCAGGTCGGCGAGGGCGCCTTCCAGGCGCGGCCAGCGCCACCGGAAGCCGGCCGCCTCCAGGCGGGCCGGCCGCACGGCGGCTCCCGTGAGCAGCAGCTCCCCGGCCATCTCGCCGAGGAGCAGCCGGAGCGCGAAGCCCGGCGCCGGCACGAGCGCCGGCCGCCCCAGCGTCCGCCCCAGGGCCCGCGCGAAGTCGACCTGCCGGCGCGGGTCCGGCGCGACGAGATTCACCGGACCGGCGATGTCCTCCCGCTCCAGGCAGAAGCGCAGGGCGGCGACGAGGTCCTCGAGTGCGATCCAGCTCAGGTACTGCCGCCCGCTGCCCAGCGGCCCGCCGAGCCCCAGGCGGGCGAGCGGCGCGAGCCGCGCGAGGGCGCCACCCTCCCGGGCGAGCACGGTGCCCAGGCGCAGGTTGACCACGCGGATTCCCGCCGCGCGGGCCGGCGCGCAAGCGGCCTCCCAGTCGCGCGCGAGTTCGGCGAGGAAACCCCGGCCGGGTGGACTCCCCTCGTCGACCGGCGTCTCTCCGGCGTCGCCGTAGATGCCCACCGCCGAGGCGCAGAGAAACGCGCGCGGCGGCCGGGCCAGGCGCGCGAGAGTCTCGGCGAGCAGGGCCGTGCTGGCGAGGCGGCTCTCCCGCAGCAGGCGCTTGCGCGCCGGAGTCCAGCGCCCCTCGGCGATGCCGGCGCCGCCCAGGTGCACGAGGGCCGCGAGATCCTCCAGCCCGGCGGGATCGAGCGCGCCGCGCGCCGGGTCCCAGGCGATCTCCGCCGGGCCCGCCGCCGACCGGC
>VGXI01000005.1 GCA_016873475.1 bacterium
GCAACACATCCGCCGCGAGAAGGCGACCAGCAACATCTGCACGAACCAGGCCCTGATGGCCCTGGCCGCCACGGTCTACCTGGCGAGCCTCGGCGAGGCGGGCCTGCGGGCGCTGGCCGCAGGGCTCGCCGACCGCGCGGGCCAGCTCGCCGCGCGCATCGAGCGCCTGCCGGGCTGGCGCCTCGCCTTCACGGGCGACCTCTACCAGGAGTTCGTCGTCCAGGGGCCGCGGCCGGCCGCGGAGATCCTGCGCGCGGGGCGCGCCCGGGGCATCGCCGCCGGCATCGCCCTGGGCGAGGACTTCCCGGTGCTCGGGCCCACGAGCCTGCTGGTCACCGTATCCGAGAAGCACGGCCCGGCCGAGCTGGACCGCTTCGTCGCCTTCCTCGCGGAGGCCGGGGCATGAGCGAGACGATCTTCGCCAAGAGCCGCCCGGGTCGCCCGGGCTTCGCGCTGCCCGCGAACCCGGCCCCCGGCGCCGCCCGCCTGGCCGCCGCCAAGCGCCGCCGGGCGCCGCTGGGCCTGCCGGCCCTCGGCGAGCTGGAGGTCCTGCGCCACTACGTCGGGCTCTCGCTGCGCAACCACTCGATCGCGCGCGGCTTCTACCCGCTCGGCTCCTGCACCATGAAGTACAACCCCGTGCAGAACGAGCAGCTCGCGGGGCTCCCCGGCTTCGCGGGCGTGCATCCGGCCCAGCCGGCCGAGACCGCGCAGGGCTGTCTCGCGCTGCTCGCCGCCCTCGAGGAGGCCCTGGTCGCCATCACCGGGATGGCCGCCTTCACCCTGCAGCCGGCCGCCGGCGCGCAGGGCGAGTTCGTCGCGATGCTGATCGCCCGCCGCTACCACCGGGATCGCGGCGAGGCGCGCGAGGTCGTCATCATTCCCGACAGCGCGCACGGCACGAACCCGGCCAGCGTGGCGATGGCGGGCCTGCGCCCGCTGACGGTCAAGTCCGGCCCCGACGGCCTGCTGCACCTGGACGCCCTCGAGGTGGCGCTGAGCGCTCAGGTCGCGGCGGTGATGCTGACCAATCCGAACACCCTCGGCCTCTTCGAGGCCGAGATCGAGGCGATTGCCGCTCGCGTCCACGCCGCCGGCGCCCTGCTCTACATGGACGGCGCCAACATGAATGCGCTCGTCGGGCGCGTGCGGCCGGGCGACATCGGCTTCGACATGATGCACCTGAACCTGCACAAGACCTTCTCGACGCCGCACGGCGGCGGCGGCCCGGGCGCCGGTCCGGTGGGGGTGCGCGCGGATCTCGCCCCGTACCTGCCCGGCCTGCGCGTGAGCGCGGGGCCGGACGGCGGCCTGCGCGCGGCGCCCGCGCCGCAGAGCGTGGGCGAGGTCCACGGGCACCACGGCAACTTCGGCATGCTGCTGCGCGCCTACGCCTACATCCTGCGCTACGGCGGCGACGGCCTGGCCGACATCAGCGCGGGCGCGGTGCTCAACGCCAACTACCTGCAGGCGCGCCTGAAGGGTCTCTTCGAGGTACCCTATCCGGGCCCGTGCCTGCACGAGTTCGTCGCCAGCGGCAGCGGGCTGCGCGCCCACGGCGTGCGGACGACGGACGTCGCCAAGCGCCTGCTCGACTTCGGCGTCCACGCGCCGACGATCTACTTCCCGCTCATCGTGTCCGAAGCGCTGATGATCGAGCCGACGGAGACCGAGACCAAGGAGACGCTGGACGCCTTCGCGGGCTTCCTGGAGCGCATCGTCGAGGAGGCCGCCCGCGAGCCGGCGCTGCTCACGGGCGCTCCGCACGCGACGCCCGTCGGGCGTCTCGACGAGGCGCGGGCGGCCAAGCTGCTGGAGGTCGTCGAGCCCCTGGCCGAGGAGCCGGCGCCCGCGCCCGCGGCCGAAACGCGGGCGCCCCGCTGAGCGCCGGCGATCGGCCGGGCGCCTGGCGCCTGCGGCGCGACGGGGCCGCCGACGCCGCCACGAACATGGCGCGCGATCTCGCCCTCTTCGAGGCGCTCGAAGCGGGCGAGCCCGGGGCCCCGCCCACCCTGCGGCTCTATGCCTGGCGGCCCTGGGCCGTCTCCCTGGGCAGCCACCAGGAGCCCGCGCGCGCCCTGGACCTCGCCGCCCTCGCCGCCCGCGGCTATGACTGGGTGCGCCGGCCCACCGGCGGCCGGGCCGTGCTGCCCGCCGACGAAAACACCTATGCGCTGGCCGCGCCGCTGGCCGGGCCCTTCGCCGCGGGCCTCGCGAGCACGCACCGGCGCATCGCGGCCGCCCTGGCGCGCTTCTACCGCGGGCTCGGCCTGAGCGTGGCGCTGACGCGCCCCGCGCCGCCGGCGCTCCTGGATCCGCGCAGCCCCGCGCCCTGCTTCGCCGCGCCGGGGCTCGCCGAGCTGGCGGTGGCCGGCCGCAAGCTGGCGGGTTCGGCCCAGCGCCGCGGGCGCCGCGCCTTCCTCCAGCACGGCTCCCTGCCGCTCGGCCCCGCCCACCTGGAGCTCGCCCTGCTGCTTCCGCTGGACCCCGCGGCGCGACTGCGCTACCAAGAGGGCCTGGCGGCGCAGACGGTTTCGCTCGGCGAGCTGCTGCCCGCGCTGCCGCCACGAGAGAGCCTCGAAGCCGCGCTCGCCGCGGCGTTCGCCGAGGAATTCGCCGTCGTCTGGCTCGGAGCCTGAGGCCCCGTCCGCGTCGAGCCCGGAGCCCGCCATGAACGCACCGCCCAGCGCCACGCCGCCGGCCGCCGCGGCTCTGCTCGAGGTGAGCGGGCTCTCCGTCGCGATCCGCGGCGCGCGGCCGCCGCTCCGGCTCGTCGAGGACTTCGCCTGCCGGCTGGCTCCCGGCCAGACCCTCAGTCTCGTCGGCGAGTCTGGCTGCGGCAAGAGCCTGAGCGCGCTCGCGCTGCCGGGGCTCCTGCCCCCCGACCTCGAGCGGACCAGCGAGCGTCTGCTCTGGCGTGGGCGCGAGATCGGCGGCCTCGCCGAGCGCGAGCGGCGCCGTCTGCGCGGCGCCGAGATCGCCTTCGTCTTCCAGGAGCCGCTGAGCAGTCTCAATCCCGTGCTGACGATCGGCACGCAGATCACCGAGGTCCTGAGAGCGCATCGCCGGCTCGGCCGGGCGGCGGCCCGCGCGCGGGCCCTCGCACTCCTGGCCGAAGTGGGCGTGCCGGCGCCGGCCGAGCGTCTCGGCGCCTACCCGCACGAACTCAGCGGCGGTCTCCGCCAGCGGGCGCTGATCGCGATGGCCCTGGCCTGCGATCCGGCGCTCCTCATTGCCGACGAGCCGACCACCGCCCTGGACGTCAGTCTGCAGGCCCAGGTGCTCGCGTTGCTCGCCGAGTTGCAGCGGCGCCGCGGCCTGGCGCTGCTGTTCATCACCCACGATTTCGGCGTCGTTTCCCAGCTCGGCGGGCGCGTGCTCGTGATGTATGCGGGGGAGGTGGTGGAGTCGGCGCCGACGGCGGCCCTGCTCGAGGCGCCCGCCCATCCCTACACGCGCGCCCTGCTCGCGAGCCTCCCGCGCCTGGATCGCAAGTGCGAGGCGACCGGCATCCCGGGATCGGTGCCGGCGCCGGGCCGCGCGCCGGCGGGCTGCCGCTTCCGCGACCGCTGTGGCCTCGCGCGCGCGGGCTGCGGGGAGCCCCAGATCCTGCGGCCCCTGGGCGCTGGCCGCGCCGCGCGCTGCTGGCTGGCGGAGGCCTCCGCGTGAGCGCCGGCGGGACGGCGGCGCCGGGCGCGGCCCTGCTCGAGTTGCGGGGACTCGTCAAGCGCTTCCCCGGGCGCGGGCGCAGTGCGGTGAGCGCGCTGCGCGGCGTCGACCTCGACCTGGCCGCGGGCGAGATCCTCGGGATCGCCGGCGAGTCGGGCTGCGGCAAGACCACGCTCGCCCGCTGCATCTTGGGCCTGGAGCGGCCCGACGCCGGGAGCGTCCGCTTCGCGGGCCAGGACCTCGCGGCGCTGGATCGTCGCGCCCTGCGCCGCCTGCGCCGCCGCCTGCAGATGGTCTTCCAGGACCCCTATTCCTCGCTCAATCCGCGCCTCAGCGCGGCGGCGATCGTGGGCGAGGGCCTGGCCGTGCACGGCCTGGCCCGCGGCGCCGAACGGGCGCGCCGGGTGGCGGCGCTCCTGGAGCGCGTGGGCCTGGATCCGGGGACCGCCGATCGGCGGCCGCGGGAGTTCTCGGGCGGCCAGCGCCAGCGCATCGGCATCGCGCGCGCGCTGGCCTGCGGGCCCGAGCTGCTCGTCGCCGACGAGCCGGTGAGCGCGCTGGATGTCTCCGTCCAGGCGCAGATCCTGGCCCTGCTGGAGGACCTCCGGCGGCGAGAGGGGCTGAGCGTGCTGATCATCAGCCACGATCTGGCCGTGCTGCGCCAGCTCTGCGATCGCATTGCGGTGATGCGGCAGGGCGAGTTCGTGGAGAGCGGTCCGACGGCGGCGCTGCTGGCGGCGCCCCGGCACGCCTACACGCAGGCCCTGCTGGCCGCCGTGCCGAGGCTGGGAGGAGCGGCCAACCCCGCGTGAGCCAGTCCCCGCGCGCCCTGGCGGGAAGAATCCGGTTGACTCAAGCCTTTGCCACTCCCTACATTATGGCCGATCAGGTTGACCTCCCCCCATCGATCGGACCCGTGGCAGCGAGAGCGCCGCAGCCGGCCCCCCAGGGGCTGGCGGGAGTGGGCGACAAGTGCCGCGCTGGCGCGGGCTTCCGGTGTTCGAAGGGAGCGGAACGCCATGTCGAAGGGGATCCGCATGTCCGGTCGCCGCACGCTCGCCGCCAGCCTACTCCTCACCCTGCTCCTGGTTCCGCAGTTCGCGCCGGCCCAGCAGATCGGCACCGTCCGCGGCGTCATCACGAACGCGGAGACGGGCGAGCCGCTGCCCTACGCGAACGTGGTCGTGGAGGGCACGAGTTTCGGCGCCATGACCGTCGAGGACGGCAGCTTCTCCTTCGTGCTGCCGGCGGGGACCTACACGCTGGTCGTCAGCTTCCTGGGCTACGAGCCCGGCCGCCGCGAGGGCGTCGGCGTGCTCAGCGAGAAGACGACCACGGTCGACGTCGAGCTCAAACCCAGCGTCGCCCTGCAGCTCGAGACGGTGCTGGTGGAAGGCGAGGCGCCGGTGGTCGACGTGAAGAGCTCGGAGACCACCAAGTCGAAGGACCAGGAGGACCTCAACGCCTTCGCCGTCGACAACGTGCAGGAGGCGATGGCCCTCGAGGCCGGCATCACGATGAAGGGCGGCGACCTCTACGTGCGCGGCGGTCGCTCCGGCGAGGTCTCGATGATGATCGACGGCGTGCCGGTGAACGACCCCCTCGGCGGCGCCGTGCAGGTCTCCAACGTCGCGGTGGCCGAGGCGGAGGCCGTCATCGGCGGCATGGACGCCGAATTCGGCAACGCCCAGTCGGCGGTCTTCAACATCGTCACGCGCGAGGGCGGCAGCCAGTTCGAGGGTTCGGTCCGCTACTGGACGGACGACTACGGCCGCCAGGACAAGACCTACACCAACTACGACCGCCTCGCCGTCGGCCTCGGCGGCCCGCTCGTCAGCGACAACTTCCGCTGGTTCCTCTCGGCCGAGGCCGAGGGCAGCGACGGCGAGGACCTCACGCTCGATCGCCGGGACGAGTGGACGGGCCTGGGCGGCCTGCTCAAGTTCAAGGACCGCGCCGACGCCGGCCTCAACTTGCAGAACAAGGTGACCTGGCGCGTCAATCCCGACCTCAAGTTCAACCTGGAGTCCAGCGCCGCCTGGGACAAGAACGACGGCTACGTCCACAACTGGAACCAGGAAGGCTACGTGAACCGCCTGCACATGTTCGAGCGCCTGGAGCTGAGCGGCGAGACGGACGACCAGGGCGAGCACTTCTACTACGTCATCCGCGGCACCATGCCGGTGCTCCATGGCCCCTGGTACGCCGAGTACCGCGCGAACAAGGAGCGCCAGCGCCAGGGCCTGCCGAACGACTTCCAGAAGGTCCTGGTCAAGTACAAGCCCTCGGGTGCCGGAGCGCCGGTCTACGAGGTGGTCGATGCGATGCGCGTCAAGAGCGCCTACTCGGGCACCGAGTTCCTCGTGCTCACCGACGAGCTCTTCGACGGCTTCCTCGACTCCCTCAGCCGCTGGAGCTACGTCCGCGACGACTCCTCGCAGGTCTACTACAACTCGGCCGAGCACACGCCGGCCAGCGACAACTTCACCAACAGCGTGAAGCTCGTCACGGTGCACAACATCAGCGAGGACGTGTTCTACAAGCTGGCCCTGACGCGCCTGGACTTCCAGCGCCACAGCGCCGTCAACGACCAGCAGCCCTGGGAGTACAATACGGCCGGTCTGCCCGCGACCCTGCACAACGGCGCCACCGTGCGCTCGGTGGCCGGCGAGATCTACTACACGGACCCCAACAACCCCTTCCTCGCCTCCGCCTACGACTATCCCGTCTACTTCGACCGCGAGTCGGTGAGCTGGATCCTCAAGTTCGACCTCACCAGCCAGGGGCTGGGTGGGCACAAGTTCAAGACCGGCTTCCTTGCGCAGTACAACGACATGTACAACGAGCAACTCACTTCGCCGGGCCGCACGCGCATCCTCGTCGACGATCAGACGGGTCGCGTGCTGGGGACGGCCCAGGGCACGAGCGCCAACATCTTCCACAACTACGCGCCGCAGACCGCCTTCTACATGCAGGACCGCTGGGAGTACCGCGGGATGGTCGTCAACGGCGGGCTGCGCTACGACCTCTTCAGCCCCGGCACCGGCGTCGAGATCCTGCTGCGGGCGGAGGGCGTCGACCCGACGATCCAGCGCTACAAGCAGTCGCTGAGCCCGCGCCTGGGCCTCGCCTTCCCGATCACGGATCGGGACGTGTTCCACTTCCACTACGGCCGCTTCATCCAGGCGCCCGCGAACAACTACCTCTTCCAGAGCCAGGACCCGAACGCGGGCGTCGGCATCCTGGGCAACCCCGACCTCAACCCGGAGATCACCATCTCCTATCAGGCCGGCGTCAAGCACCAGTTCAGCGAGCACGTGGTCGGCGACTTCGCGCTGTTCTACAAGGACATCTTCGACCTGATCTCCTCGGCGACCGCGATCGACACGATCAGCGGCAACCAGTTCGGCCGCTACATCAACAAGGCCTATGCCTCGGCGCGCGGCGTCGAGATCACGCTCAGCCGCCAGTTCGCCGACAACTACGGCGGGCAGGTCGCCTACACCCTGAGCTACGCGGACGGCGTCGCCTCGGATGCCGAGTTCGGCGCTACCAGCGCTTCCGGCCTCACGCATCTGCCGACGAAGGAGTTGCCCCTGGGCTGGGACGAGCGCCACTCGCTCTCCGTCACGCTCCGGCTCGCCGATCCCGGGAGCTGGGGCGGGTCGGTGATCTACAGCTTCGGCTCGGGCTTCCCCTATACGCCGGCCTTCCGCTACGTCCGCCGGCAGGATCCGGAGCTCGAGAACAGCCGCCGCTACCCAGCCACGCACAGCCTCTCGCTGCAGGCGGAGAAGTACTTCAATGTCTGGGGGCAGGATCTGACCCTCTTCTTCGACGGCCGCAACCTGCTCGACCAGGAGCAGATCGCCAGCCACGACCCCGGCATCTACCCGGGGCTGCGCTATGCCCAGAACGCCTACACCACCTACCTGACCGAAACGGGTCAGTACGGCGGCGCCTACCTGGCCGACATGGACGGCGACGGCGAAGACGAATTCCACCCGGTGGAGGACCCGCGGGTCTTCAGCCCGCGGCGGATCTTCCGCATCGGCTTCGGCTTCGAGTTCTAGCGACGGGGCTGGGGGACAGCCGCCGGAAAGGACCCGGGATGTCTGCACGCAACCAGAAGTTCGCCGCGTGCCTGGGCAGCCTGCTCTGCCTGGTACCGCTCGCGCTGCCGGCTGCCGCCCGCCAGGAGTTGCCGGCGGGCTACAGCGCCCTGCCACAGGGCTCCCAGGGCACGCTGGTGCTGGACGGCACCTTCGTCCACAACGTGGGCGAGCTGCAGATGAACATCACGAACTTCGGCGTCTTCGGCTCCTACCCGAACAGCTTCTTCCCCATGGCCGAGTCGCCCTCGGCGCAGTGGCCGGCGGGCAGCGGCGTCGAGTACCTCTGGGGCGCCGGCCTCTGGTGCGGCGCCCGCGTTTCGGGCATTCCCCGCGTCTCGACCAGCGATTACGGGCTCTGGGAGTTCCGCCCGGGCATCGAGCCGATCTACACGCTCTACCGCAGCTTCGAGGGCACCCGTGGCGGCAACCGCCTGCCCTCGCCGGCGGCTGACGACGACAACGACGGCAAGATCGACGAGGATCCCCTCAACGGCTTCGACGACGATCGCGACGGCGCCGTCGACGAGGACTACGCCGCGATCTCCAACCAGATGTTCCGCTGCACCTATCGCGACGACCTGCCCGAGAGCTTCGCCAACTCGGCCGACCACCAGCCGCTGAACCTCTTCGTCGTCCAGGAGACCTATCAGTGGGAGAACGACCGCGTCGACGACTTCGTCGGGGTGGAATTCACGGTCTACAACATCGGTGAGGCAACGCTGGAGGACTTCTACCTCGGCTTCTTCGCCGATGCCGACGTCGGCGCGCGCAGCCGCCCGAACAACTACGAGGACGACCTGGTCGACGTCATCGACGCCTCGGCCTGCGTGAAGAAGGGCGCCTTCGAGATCCCGGTGAAGTACGCCATGGGCGTCGCCTACGACCAGGACGGCGATCTCGACGGCGACTCGCCCGCCCTCGGCCAGATCGGCATCATGTTCATGGGGCACACCATCGATCCTGCCGGCGTCGTCGCGCCCGTGCGGACGACGCTGCGCTCCTGGCAGGCCTTCAGCGGCAGCGCCTCCTTCGAGGACGGCGGCGACCCCACGAACGACGAACAGCGCTACGCCCTGATGAGCGCCGAGACCAGTGACAAGAAGGCCAACGTGCCGCGCGACTACCGCATGCTGCTCTCGGCCGGGCCCTTCCTCGTTGCCGCTGGCGACAGCCTCAGGTTCCAGGTCGCCTTCGTCGTCGGCCTCGGGCGGGAGGGGCTGCTCGAGAACGCCGCCCAGGCGAAGCTGACCTACGACGGCAACTGGTTCAATCTCGACGGCGACATCGGGACGCCTGCCGCCTACTGCGCCGAGACCTTGCTCTTCGATCCGCTCAGCGACATCGAGTGGAGCAATCCCTGCGATTCCCTCGCGCCGCCCATCCTGGTGCCCAAGGGCACTCGCGCCTGGGTGAATGACGACTGCCGCTTCGAGAACGAGGCCAATGCCCTCTGCCAGCCGGGCGCCGTCTACGGCTCCGAGGACTGGTGGTGCACGGGCGTCGACGGGCTCGAGCGTCAGATCAACTGGCTCTACGGCTCGCCGCCGCCGCCGCCCAACCTGCGTATCTGGCCCACCGAGGGCAAGAACGTGCTCTTCTGGGACAACTTCAGCGAGACGATCCCGGACGTCAGCGAGCTCATCTACGACTTCGAGGGCTACCGCATCTGGCGCGCCGACAACTGGGACCGCCCCTTCGGTTCCTCCGAGGCCAACGGTCCGAGCTCGGACCTCTGGATGCTGCTCGCCGAGTACGACCTCCAGAACGGCCTCGGCGCCGACACCGGCCTGGAGAGCCTGCGCTACCAGCCGAACATCGACGCGTCGCTGCTCACCTTCTACACCGATGCGCTGATGGACAACCCGAACATCCAGTCCGCGCGGGAACTGCTGCCGCCAACCGGCTACTCGCTGGCCGAGGCGGACACGGCGATCGCCGTCGCCAAGACGCAGCTCGGCTTGCCTGGTGGCAAGCTGTACTATCGCTACGCGGACACGCGCGTGCACACCGGCATGCACTACTTCTACTCGGCGACGGCGCTGGACCACCAGCGGGTCTTCCAGGACGGCGTCCAGATCGGCTTCGCCGAGGGTCTGTCCGGCGACCCCTCGAGCGGCTTTCTCTACACGGTGCCGCAGAGCGCCAGCCAGCCGAGCTGGAAGTACAACAAGGACGCCGTCTACGTCGTGCCGAACCCGGCAACGCGCAGTTCGATGGCGCCCTGGGCGCTCAATCCCAACAACGACGATCCGACCGGCCTCAAGGTCGAGTTCCGTCACCTGCCCGCTGCGCGCTGCACGATTCGCATCTACACGCTGGCGGGCGATCTGGTGAAGGAGATCGTCCACGACCAAACGGCCGCCATCGCGACGGGGGACTACGCCTCCACGGGCACGGCGGGGTGGGATCTGGTGAGCCGCAACGGCCAGGACGTGGCCAGCGGCGTCTATATCTTCTCGGTGGAGGCCGACGGCTTCGAGCGGGCGGTCGGCAAGTTCATCGTCATTCGCTGAGGACGGGGCCCCACGGGGAGCCGCTTCGGACACGAGTTCCTGCGGGAGGTAGAACGTGAGACGCACAGCGCTGTTGGCAATGGCCCTGATCCTGGGTGCGGGGTCGGCGCAGGCGCAGATCTTCGAGAAGGTCGGCACCTTCGCCGCCCAGTTCCTGAAGATCGGCCCCACCGCACGCGCGGCCGGCATGGGCAACGGCTTCGTGGCCGTCGCCGACGATGCCAGCTCGACCTATTGGAATCCGGGCGGTCTCGTCGACGTGCCGCGCACCGGGCTCCACCTGAACCACGTCGAGTGGCCGGCGGACGTCAAGCTCGACTTCCTGTCCTATGCCTTCCATACGCCCTACCTGCCCGGGGTGCTCGGCCTGACCGCCCGTGCGCTGACGATGGATCCCCAGGTGGAGCGCACGATCTACCTGCCCGAGGGCACGGGGCGCGAGTTCGACGCGGGGGACATGAGCTTCGGCCTCACCTACGCGCAGTACCTCACCGAGCGCTTCTCGACGGGCTTCACGGTGCATTTCATCCACATGGGCCTGGCCGACAAGGCGGTCAATACGACGGCCTTCGACTTCGGCCTCGTCTACCGCATCGGCATCCGCGGCATGCGCCTGGGCATGGTGGTGCAGAATGCGGGCGGCGAGGTGGACTTCGATTCCAGGCCGGCGAAGATGCCGATCATGTTCAAGGTCGGCCTGTCGGCTGACGCCTTCGACTACGGCCCGCACCACATGACCGGAGTCGTCGAGTTCAGCCATCCGCCGGACAACAAGGAGCGCGCCAACCTCGGCGTCGAGTACGGCTTCAACCGCTTCCTCTTCCTGCGCAGCGGCTACAATGCCGGCTACGACGCGAGTGGAGTGGCAGCCGGCTTCGGCGTGGCGGTGAGCACGAGCGAGCGCTCGCGCCTGTTCGTGGACTACGCCTTCGAGGATCTCGACCGCATGGGCGAGGCGCACCGCTTCAGCGTGAGCTTCGCCTACTGATCCCGACCCGGTGGACGCGGCGGGCGACCGCCGGGGGGGGCGCACGGTGAGCCCAGAGCCCGGAAGCACTTGGCTGACGGCGAGCCACCGCTGGGCGGTTGGGCTCGGGCTGGCCGCGTTCCTGGCGACCGGCCGCCCTGCGCTGGCGGCCGCGCCGCTGCCGCCGGCGAAGGGCGACTTCAGCCTGTTCGCGCTGGCGCTCAGCGAACCCGCCGGCGATGGGCGCAGCCGCCTCACCCTCGTGCTGGAGTTCCCCGCCGTCGAAATCGGTTGGCGGGCGCGGGGCGACAGCCTCGTCGCCAGCCTGGATTGCCGCTGGTCCCTGCACGCGCTGGGGCGCGAGGCGGCTGCCGTCGCCGAGGCGATCGAGTTCGCCCGCAGCGCCGAGACGGAACTCGCCAGTCTCGTCTACCTGCGCGCGGTCGAGCTGCCGCCCGGTGAGTACCGTCTCGAGATCGACTGTCGCGACCGCCAGCGCCGCGAGGGCGGCCTCGCGGGGCTCTTTGCGAGCCAGCCGACCGCTACCCTGAGCGCGACCCTCGCCGTGCGGGATTTCAGTGGCGGCGGCCTCGGCGACCTGCAGCTCTTCCGGCTCACGCCAGCGGGGGACATGGCGAGCCCCAATCCGAGCGGCCTCTACGCGGCCGGAGAGGGCGCGCTGGAGCTGGCAACGGCCTTCGCGCCGCCGCCGGACGCGCCGGCCGGCCATTTGGCGCTCACGCTCACGGTCCGGGATGCGGCCGGTGCGCTGCGGCTCGAGAAGCGCGGCGGCTGGAAGTACGAGGCCGGCGAGCTCCTGCCGCTGCGCTACCGGCTGCCGCTGGCGGATCTGCCGGCCGGCGACTACCGCCTGCAGCTCGCGGCGCGGAGCCCGGGTCTCGACAGCCTGGCCGTTGACTGCCCGCTCAGGATTCGCGGCGGCGGCGCGCCGAGCGCGGAGGCGCTTGCGCGGCGGGCGGTCGAAGCCCAGCTTTTCCTCGAGGGCGATGCCTTCGCGGGCTGGCAGCGCCTGCCGGCGGGCGAGCAGATCGCCCAGTTGGACGCTTTCTGGCGGGCCCAGGATCCCGATCCCGCCACCGAGGCGAACGAGGTCTACGACGAGTTCCTCGCCAGATACCGGGCGGCTCAGGCCCGCTATGGAGGCTTCGGACCGGGCGCCCTCAGTGACCGCGGGCGGATCCTGATCCGCCTCGGCGAGCCCGCAAGCATCGAGGGCGAGGCCGTGCCGCTGAATCGCACCGGGCTGAGCAACGCGGTGCGCGGCCTGCACGGCGAATCGGAGGTGGAGCCGGGGATCTCGGGGTTCGGCGACGATCCCGGCCAGGGCGCGGGGCTCCAGCGCGGCAGCGATCTGGCCCGGGACCTGAGCGCGATCGGAACCGGAGGCGCCGTCAACTTCGGCGACGACAGCGAGGCCTACGAGGTCTGGACCTACGAGTTCGGGGGCGCTCCCCTGCTGCCGCCGCAGCGCCTCCACTTGAGGCGACCGAGCCTGCAGCTCATTTTCGTCGACCGCAGCGGCACGGGGGACTACACCCTCGTCTATCGGTCGGAGGACTTTGATTTCTAAGGAGTTGGAGGATAAGGCGGGGACTTTTTCGTTTGACAGGGCTTTGCGGGGCCTCCTATAGTGGAGCGCCCTTGAGTCCGCAGTTACCCGCTATGCCAACGCAATGCTTCACAGGGGAGTCCGGGGCCCGGGTGCCCGCGGGGCGGGCTGGGTCCGGACGGCAATCACGCATGAGCTCTAAGGAGTTGGGATCGATGAACAAGTGGAAGCGCCTCTCGTGGGCAGTCTTCGCGGTGGGGATTCTCACCCTGCTGTTCAGCGCGCCGGCCTTCGCCCAGGAGAGCGGGGCTCCCGCGGGGGGCGCCTACCGGATCGCCCCTGGCGCCGCAGCGGATTCGGACACGACCGGCCTCGCCCAGGCCTATGCCGCCTACTACTCCGAAGGCGGTTTCAACGCCTGGTTCCGGAACACACGACTGGGCCGCACGGGTACGGGCCAGTTCTTCATCGACGGCGGCGTCTTCATGTGGCCGCTGCTCGTCTCGCTGATCGTGGGCCTCGTCTTCGTGCTCGAGCGCCTCTGGACCCTGTCGCGCGCGCGCGTCAACACGCGCAGGCTGATGTACGGCATCCAGAAGTCCCTGCGCAGCGAGGGCGTCGACGCCGCCATCCGCACCTGCGAGCGCACGCGCGGCCCGATCGCCGCCATCCTGCACGCGGGCCTGCTCAAGACGGCGCGCGGTCCGCAGGCCGTCGAGAAAGCCCCCGACACCGCGGGCGCCATCGAGATGTCCTTCCTCGAGCGCGGGCTCTCGGCCATCGCGGCCGTCGTCGTCGTGGCGCCGATGCTCGGCTTCCTCGGCACCGTGTCGGGCATGATCCACGCCTTCGAGGCCATCGCGGCCGCCGACCAGGTGAGCGCAAAGCTGGTGGCCTCGGGTATCGCCGAGGCCCTGATCACGACCGCCGCCGGCCTGATCATCGCCATCCCCACGAGCCTCTTCCACTCCTACTTCACCGACCAGGTGGACCGTTTCGTCGTGGAGATGGAGGAGACCAGCGCGGAGCTGATCAACGAGCTGACGGAGCTGGGTCTCTAGGACGCGGCGGAGGCTGAGGCCATGGGACTGCTAGCCAAGAAGAAGCGACGCCCCGCACCCGAGATCGGCAATGCGACGGTTGCGGACATCTCCTTCCTGCTCCTGATCTTCTTCATCGTGAGCACGGTGTTCAACGAAGAGCTGGGCCTGCCGCTCATCCTGCCCAGCGGCGAGTCGGGCCAGGCGGCGCAGGTCAGCCGCAAGAACGTCCTCGAGATCAAGGCGAACGCCGACAACACGGTCTCCGTCAAGGGGGTGCCGACGCGCGTCCAGGACGTACGGCGCATCGCCAAGGAAGCCCAGGACGTCAATCCGAAGCTGATCGTCGTCATCCAGACGGCGCCCCAGGCCCAGTACGGCGTGATGATCGACATCCTCGACGAGCTGAAGCTGGCCGAGATCAAGAAGATCTCGATCAAGATGAGCGAGGACTAGGGGGCGGGCATGAATATCGAGAAGAAACCACGCCCCAAGCCGGGTATCCCCACCGCGACGATGGGCGACATCGTCTTCCTCCTGCTGATCTTCTTCATGGCGACGACGATCTTCAAGCAGGAGAACGGCCTCGATGTCACGCTGCCCCGTGCCGAAGCCTCCAAGAAGCAGAACAACGAGCAGCTGGCGAACATCTGGGTCGATCAGAAGGGGCGCGTTTCGATCAACGACAAGCTGATCTACCTGTCCGACGTGCAGAACGTGATGAAGCGCCGCCTGGAGTCGAATCCGCTCCTGATCGTCTCCTTCAAGGCCGACAGCCGCGTCCGCTACGAGATCATGAACTCGATCATGGAAGAGCTGAAGGCGATCAACGCGGTGCGCGTCGTCTTCTCGAGCGACGTCGAAACGGCGACGCCGTAGCAGGGGGGTGCCGGCATGGTCATCACCGTTCAGCAGTTCGTCAAGCAGGGCTATCCCCGGCTGCTGCGCTACGCGCTGGTGGCGACCCTCGCGCTCGTGGCCCTCATGTTCCTGGTCTGGCCGACCTACGTGAGCCGGCCCTACACCCTCGATGAGGAGATCCTCGAGGTCGTCGAGATCCCCGCCGACATCGAGATCCCGCCGCCGCCCCAGGAGGCGGAGATGCCCAAGGTGCCCGTGCAGATCGAGATCTCCGAGACGGCCTCGGACGAGGAGACCATCGAGGACACGAGCTTCGCCGACGTCGAGGACATCCCGCCCCCGGCGGCGAGCGCGTTCGGCGGCGGGCCGAAGCAGTTCTATGCCTTCGACGAACCGCCCGCGCCGACCTATCGCCAGTCGCCGCGCTATCCGGAGATGGCCCGCGAGGCCGAGATGGAAGGCGTGGTGATGATCCTCATCTTCGTCGACGAGCGGGGCAATGTCTTCAACGTGCAGGTGCTCAGCAGCTCGGTGCCGCAGATCCTCGTCGACGAGGCGATCGCCGCCGCCTGGAAGTGGCGCTTCAAGCCGGGCAAGCAGCGAAATGTCCCGGTGAAGACCACCATCAGCGTTCCCTTCGAATTCCGGGTGCGCGGCCGCTAGGCCGTGTGCACGCGCGGGGAGCCGGGCCCGGCTCCCCGTTTTTTTTTGGTCGCGAGCGCGCCGCGCGGGTGTCATGATGGGCCGGCCCCGGAAACCCGGCCGGAGCCGCCGCGTAGGGCCGGGGTCGCCAGCCAAGGGAGTGTGTCGCCCATGCCTCGCCGCCGCGCGGTCCGCTGCTTCCTCGTCTGTCTCTTCGGTCTCCTTCCCGCGGCAGCCGCCGCCGACACCCTCGACCTCCAGCAGTGTCTCGAGCTGGCCTATCGCCACTCGCCCGAGCTGGCTGGCGCCGAACAGCAGCTCGTCTCCACCCGCGCGGGCTTGCTGGCCGCCTACGGCAGCTTCCTGCCCAGCTTCACGACCAGCCTCTCCTACAGCCACCAGTTCGTGGGGCCCAAGCCGGCGAGCCAGCAGTACAACACGATCACGCAGCAGTTCTTCATCCAGGATCCGATCCAGAGCCGCGACTACGAGACCTACAACTTCAGCCTCTCCGGCGACCTCACGCTCTTCTCCGGATTCTCTCGCTGGGCCTCCCTGCGCGGCCAGCGCTACGGCCTGGCGGCTGACGCGGCCGACCTCGAGCGCACGCGGGGAACGGTCGAGACCTCCGTCATCAAGGCCTACTACGACCTCGCCCGCACGCAGCTGCTCGTGGAGCTGAAGACGAGCAGTCTCCAGGCGAGCAGCGAGCAGCACGAGCAGACGCGCCGCTCCTTCGCGATGGGGGCCGTCGCCCGCTCCGACACCCTGCGCTCCGGCGTTCGCCTGGCCGAGGCGCGGCTCGGGCTGCTCGAGGCGGAGAACAGCTGGCAGCTCGGCCGGGTGGCTCTCGCCACGCTCATCGGCCGCGATACGCACGAGGAGCTGAGCGTCCTCGGCCCGCGCATCGAGAGCTTCCCGCCCGTCGATCGCAATGCCGCCGTGGCGGCGGCGCTCGGCCATGACCCGACCCTGCGCGCCGCCACTCTGCGCGGCGCCGCTGCCGAACAGAGCCTGCGTGTCGCCCAGGCCGGCCTCTGGCCGAGCGTCGGCGCCAGCTACCGCTTCGGCTGGTACGATCTCAGCCCGCCGGACCGCGCCTTCGACGTCTTCGTCGAGGACTACAGCTACTCGCTCGCGCTGGGTCTGAACTGGGATCTCTTCGACCGCTTCCAGACCAAGCGCGGGATCCAGCAGGCGCGCGCCGGGCTGCGGCAGCAGGAGTACGCCGCCGATCAGCAGCGGCGCAGCATCGTGCAGAGCCTGGAGAGCATCCTCGTCACCCTGGAGAACAGCCGCAAGCGTATCGAGCTCGCCCGCGCGACGATCGCGCTGGCCGAGGAGGATCTGCGCCTCGCCCGCGAGCGCTACCGCGTCGGCGCTGCGACGCTGCTCGAGGTAACCGAGGCGGAGGTTTCCCTGATCCAGGGCCGGGCGAGCGAGATCGAGGGCGTCGCCGGCTACCTGACCGCCCTCGCCGAGCTGGAGCGCAGCACGGGCTGGACCCTCGCCCGCTAGGAGCGCCCGCCTTGATCGAGATTCGCGCGCTGTCAAAGATCTATCGGGTGGGGACGAGCGAGGTGCGGGCCCTGGACACGGTCGACCTCGACATCGCCCGCAACGAGTTCATCGCGATCATGGGTCCCTCGGGCTCGGGCAAGTCGACGCTGATGAACATCATCGGCTGCCTCGACTCCCCGACGAGCGGCAGCTATCTGCTCGACGGTGAGCGCGTCTCGGCGATGGGCGACGACGAATTGGCCCGCATTCGCAATCGGCGCATCGGTTTCGTCTTCCAGACCTTCAATCTGCTGCCGCGGGCGGACGTCTACCACAACGTCGAGCTGCCGCTAGTCTATGCCGGCCTGCCGGCCGGCGAGCGGCGGCGGCGGGTCGAGGCGGCCGTCGCGGCGGTTGCGCTGACGGATCGCGCCCGCCACCGCCCGAACGAGCTCTCGGGCGGACAGCGCCAGCGCGTGGCCATCGCGCGCGCGCTGGTCAACGACCCGGCGATCCTGCTCGCCGACGAGCCCACCGGCAACCTCGACACGCGCACCGGCGAGGAGATCATGAGCATCTTCGATGAGCTCCACGCGCAAGGGCAGACCGTGATCCTCGTCACCCACGAGGCCGATATCGCCGCTCACGCCCGGCGCTGCCTGCGCCTGCGCGACGGGCGCATCGAGAGTGACGAGCGGCGCGCCTGAAATAGCCCTGGACACCCGCCCGCCTTTGCGGACACCTTTCGAGCGGCGCCGACCGGGCGCCGCAGCCAGGGATTCGGCATGCGCCTGCTCGCCACGCTCATCGGGCTCCCGCTCATGCTCGCCGCGCCGGGCGCGGCCGCGGAGCCGGAGGCCCTGCCGCGCGACATCCGCCTCGAGCACAGCCTGGCGCTGCCCGACTCCGGTGATCCCCGCCTCGAGTTCACGCTGCGCCTGCCCTACGAGCGCCTGGTCTTCGAGCGGGGCGAGACGGGTTTCGTTGCCCGCCTGCGCATCGCCTGTCGCGCCGAGCGGCGCAGCGATCGCGAGGAAGCCGCGCTGCTGCTCAACGACGAGGTGCGCGTTGCGGACTTCGCGGCCAGCCGCGAGCGGGGCCAGCGTTTCGAGCGCGAGTTCGCCCTCGCGCTCGGCCCCGGCGACTGGCAGGTGGAGACCCTGATCTACCGCCGCGGCGAGCAGCGGCCGTGGCGCGACCGCTTTCCGCTCACGGTGCCGGATCTCGCGCCGGGCGCCCTCTTTCTGCAGGGTCCGCGCTGGCGCGAGGGACGCGGCAGTGGGCAGGTCACGCCGCCCTTCTTCTTCGCCGATCCCTGGCGAATCGCCGAGGACGCGAGCAGCTTCGCAGACGGCGATGCCGCCGCGCTCGCTGTCGGCTGCGAGGTCCTGAACTGGGGGGAGAGGCCCCTGACCGGCGAGCTGCTCCTCAGTCTCGAAAGCCGCCGGGGCGATCTGGTCCACTACGCCCGCCGGCCGCTCGCGCTCGCACCGGGTCGGCAGTTCTGCGAGTGGGAGCTTCCCCTCGCCCAGCTCGGCATGGGCGTCTACAAGCTCGAGCTGGAGCTGGTCGCCGGCGAGCAGAGGCGGCAGCTGCGCGGGCGGCTGGACGTCGGACTCGCGCAGGCGGCCTTCGGCCGGGAGTGGGAACGCACGCTCGCGCTCCTGCAGCCGCTGGCGAGCGGGGACGAGCGCGCGGCCCTGGCGGCGGCGCCGCCGTCCATGCGGCGGCAGGCCTGGCGAGAGTTCTGGGAGCGCCGCGCCGCCGCCGAGACGCCCGCGGACAACCCGGCGCTGACGGCCTTCTGCGAGCGCATCAGCGAGGCGAACCTTCGCTTCGGCGCCGGCCAGCGGGACGGCTACCTCAGCGACCGCGGGCAGGTCCTGCTCGAGCGCGGCGCGCCCGATCGCGTCGAGCAACTCGAGGACGAACGCAACTTTCGCCAGTTGGAGTACTGGTACTACCTCGCGGCCGGGCTGGTCTACGTCTTCGAAGATCGCCACGGCGCCGGCGACTTCCTCCTCCTGCGGGTGATGAACGCCTGATGCACAGTCGCCGACAGGGAGGCGCCCGCGGGATCGCCTGGCTGCTCGCCGCGCTGCTGGCAGCCGGTGTCGGGCCCGGCTGTGGCGATCGCGAGCCGCCCGATCCCGCCTGCTTCCGCGGCTACCTCGGCGAGGAGCCGCAGAGCCTGGATCCGGCCTTCGCCGTCGACGAGGCGGCCGGCACCCTGGTCTCGCTGATCTATCCGGGGCTCTTCCGCTTCGATCCCGCCGGGGAGCCGCAGTCGGACCTCGCGGCGCGCTGGGCGCTGGAGGCCGGCGAGCGGCGCTACCGGATCGTGCTCGCGCCCGGCCGCCGCTTCGACGACGGCACGCCGATCACGGCGCCCCTCGTGCGCAGCTGTTTCCTGCGCCTGCTCGATCCCGCGTCGCCCTCGCCGCGGCGCTGGGTGCTCGCGCGCCTGAAGGGCGCGGCGGCCTACCGCGACGGCCTCGCGGCCGGCGTGAGCGGGCTCAAGGCGCCCGACGACAGCACGCTCGTCCTCGAGCTCAGTGCCCCCTTTGCCCCCTTCCTCGGTCTCCTCGCCATGCCGGCGACGCGGGTCTACCCGCAGGCCGCCGACGGCAGCCCCGCCCGCCAGGACGGGCTGCCGATCGCGGGCGGGCCCTGGCGCCTCACGCGCTGGGAGCCCGGCGACCTGCTCCTGCTCGAGCGGCGCCAGCCGGCACCGCCGGGCGGCATGCAGCGGCTCGCGCTGCGCATCATCCCGCAGCCCTTCACGGCCGTCGCCGAGTACGAAGTGGGCAACCTGGACCTGCTCCGCGTCCCCCTCGCCGAGGCGGACTTCTGGCTGGAGGGCGAGCGCCGCGGCCAGGTCCTGCGGCAGGACGAGCTCGTCGTCTCCTACATCGGGCTCAACGTGCGACGGGCGCCTTTCGATGATCGGCGCGTGCGCCAAGCTCTCAACCACGCCATCGATGTCGAGGCGCTGATCCGCACCCTGCGCGCGAAGGCCGCTCGCCGCGCGCTGGGGCCCGTGCCGCCCGCCCTCCGCAGCAGCGATCCCGGCGAGCTCTTCCGCTACCGGCCAGAGCGCGCGCGCGAGCTGCTCGCCGAGGCAGGCTATGCGCAGGGCTTCGCGATGGAGATCTGGCAGAAGGAGAATCCGGAAGTGGGCCGCCTGCTCGAGGCGGTGCAGGCCTACCTGGCCGAAGTGGGCATCGAGGCGCGCATCGTCGTGCGCGACTGGGGCGCCTTCAAGGACGCGGTGAATCAGGGCAGCGCGGATGCCTTCTTCCTCGACTGGCTGGCCGACTACCCGGACGCCGAGAACTTCCTGGTGCCGCTCTTCCACTCGCGCAACCTGGGCGGCGGCGGCAACCGGGCCGGCTTCGCGGAGACCTACGTCGACATCCTCCTCGACGAGCTGCAGACGATGCCGCCGGGACCGGCGCGCACTCGCCTCGTCGACCGCCTCAACGAGACGATCTACCGCGAGGCGCCCTGGATCTGGCTCTGGCATCCGGTGGCGCTCGAGGCGCTGGCGCCGGGCCTGTCCGGCTACCGGCCGCCTCTCATCTTCAACGGGCAGGACTACCTGGAGCTGCGACGGGATGCGGCGCTTCCTGCTTCGTAGGCTGCTCGCGCTGGGGCCCGTGCTGCTGGGGGTGACCTTCCTCAGCTTCCTGCTGCTCTACGTCGTGCCGGGCGATCCCGTGCAGGCCGTGGCCGGCGAGCGCTACGACGAGGCGGTGCTCGCCGAGCTGCGCGCGGAACTGCACCTGGACGATCCGCTGCCCCTGCGCTACGGGCGCTTCCTCGCCGACCTCGTCCGTGGCGACCTCGGCGTTTCCTACGTCACGCGCGAGCCGGTGCGGGACGCGATCGCCGCCACCTTCCCGCACACGCTCCGCCTCGCCCTCGCCGCGATGCTCATCGCGGTCGTGCTCGGCCTCGGCCTCGGCCTGGCGGCGGCGCTGCGCCCGGGTTCCCTGCTCGATCGCGCGGCGATGCTGCTCGCCTCGGCCGGCATCTCGGTGCCGGTCTTCTGGCTGGGCATGGTGCTCATCTACACCTTCTCGCTCGAGCTGCGCTGGCTGCCCCCCTCCGGCTACGGCGAGGGCAGCCTGCGCCACCTGATCCTGCCGGCGCTCACCCTCGGCGCCGCATCGGCGGCGCTCATCGCGCGCATGACGCGGACCGCGCTGCTCGAGGCGCTGGGCCAGGACTACATCCGCACGGCGCGCGCCAAGGGCCTGCACCCGGCGCGCATCCTTCTGGTGCACGCGCTGCGCAACGCCCTGCTGCCCGTGGTCACGGTAGTCGGCAACGACTTCGGCAGCTACCTGAGCGGCTCGGTGCTCACCGAGCGGCTCTTCGCCTGGCCGGGTCTCGGGCGCTACACGCTCGACGCGGTGGCCAAGCGCGACCTGCCGGCCATCCAGGGCGCGATCCTCGTCATGGCGCTGGCTTTCGTGCTCGTCAACCTGCTGGTCGATCTCAGCTACGCCTGGATCGATCCGCGCACCCGCCGGGAGGACGACTAGATGGGCGAGGGCTGGCGGCGCTGTCTGCGGCACAGCGGCTTCGTCGCCGGCGCGGCCCTCGTGCTCGTCTTCGCCGGGCTCGCCATCGCCGGGGCCTGGCTGCGCATCGGCGATCCCCTGGCCACCGCGCCCTCGCGCGCGCTCCTGCCGCCGGGCGCCGGGCACCTCTTCGGGACGGACGCCGTCGGCCGCGACCTCGCGGCCCGCGTCGTCGCCGGCGCGCGGCTCAGCCTGCTCGTCGGCCTGCTCTCGCGGGCGGTGGCGCTGCTGCTGGGCACCGGCGCCGGCCTGCTCGCCGGCTACTTCGGCGGCCGCGTCGACGGTCTCCTCATGCGCCTGGCCGACATGACGCTCGCCTTCCCCGCGCTCCTCCTGTTGATCGCAGTGGTCGCCGCCTTCGGTCCCAGCCTGCCGACGCTCTTCCTCGCGCTGGGCGTTCTCGGCTGGGCGCCGGTGGCCCGGGTCCTGCGCAGCCAGGTGCTGAGCCTGCGCCGCCAGGACTTCATCGAGGCAGCGCGCGCCCTGGGCTGCCGCCGCCGCCGCATCCTGCTGCGGCACCTGCTGCCGAACCTGAGCGGCACGCTCTGGGTGCTCTTCAGCATGGGAATGGCGAGCGCCATCATCGCGGAGGGGAGCCTCAGCTTCCTCGGCCTCGGCGCCCAGCCCCCCCAGCCGAGCTGGGGGACGCTGATCCGCGACGGCTTCGGCTACCTGCGCAGCGCCCCCTGGCTGACCCTGATCCCCGGCCTCTGCATGGCGCTGGCGGTGCTCGGGTTCAACCTGCTCGGCGACGCGCTGCGGGACCTCCTCGACCCCGCGGGAACAGCGAGCAGTCGGACCGGGGCGGCGGGGTCGCGGCCGTGAGCGCCAGACGCATCGAGGCTCTGCCCGATCCGGCGACGGCCAGCGAGCGGCGCGCCTGGGAGCGCCTCGCCGCTGCGGAGGGCCTGGATCCGCGGCGCGAACCCTGGTGCTGGCACCCTGCGGGCAGGCTTCTCCTCCGCTCGGCGCGGGCGCAGCGGCTGGCAACCGCCCTCGGCGGGGATCTGGCGGACGCTGCCATCCATGCGCGGCGCGCCGAGACCTGGCAGGTGAGTGCCAGCCGCTGCGCGCTGCGCCAGGGGCCCGCGCACAGCGCCGAACAGATCTCCCAGCTGCGCCTGGGGGACCGCTTTCGCGTCTGGCATTGGGACGCGGCGCGGGAATGGGCCTGGGGCGCCGGGGAAGACGGCTACCCCGGCTGGCTGCGCGCCTGGCACCTGCGGCCGGGGGCGCCGCCGCCCCCGACGCGGGTCGTTTGTGCGCGCTGGAGCCGGGCGCTCGTGGCCCCGTCCGCGGACGCCGCGCCGCTCCTGGATCTCTCCTTCGGCACGCGGCTGGCGCCGGCCGGGCGGCCGCAGGCGGGCTACCTGCCCTGGCAGGCGCCGGACGGCCGCCGGGCCTGGACCGCTCTCGCCCCTCTCGCGCCCTGGCCACTGCGGACGCCTGGGGGGGCGGCCGGTGAGCTGCTGGGGCGCGGGCGGGCGCTGCTCGGGGTGCCCTACGAGTGGGGGGGGGCCAGCAGCGCCGGGCTGGACTGCAGTGGCTTCGTGCAGCTGCTCTTCGGCAGCCTGGGACGGCGCCTGCCCCGGGATGCGGATCTGCAGGCGGACTGTGGCCATCCGGTAGCGCTGGATGCGCCCGCCCGCTGGGCCGCTGGAGATCTCGTCTTCTACGGCGAGCGGCGCGTCGACCACGTCGGCATCCTGGCGGAAGGGATGGCGCTCCTGCACGCCAGCGGCGAACTGTGCCTCGAGCCCCTGGGGCCGGACGGGCGCCTGCGCGGCCGCCAGCCGCGACTCCTGCGTCGACTCGCCTGAGAGGAGGTGGCAGAGGTCGTTATTTTCGATGGAGTTACGCTGCCCGTTCGGCTCTCAGCGGGGCCATGGCGGGGTTTTGAGATAGAGGCGTGGATTCCGGGATATCGCAAAGTTCGGCGCGTTTTTTGTTGACAGACTTTGGGGCCGGGGATACCTTGCGTCCGGTTTTCACAGAGAAGGGGCCAATGGCACGCGGAGTTGGGGGCGACCCCGCCTTCACTCGGCATCGTTCGTCGGGTCCCTGGCGCGTGATGCAACGGGAGGCGCCAAGACACACTGCGAAGGAATGCTGTTTTCGTTCCGGCTGAGAATCCAATAGGGATTCGGCTGCCAAACCCCATCAGGAGGTTGCTCGTGTCTCGCATGAATCGTGTCCTGCTCACCGCCGGTGCCCTGCTGATGCTCGTCAGCAGCGCGGCGATGGCCTTCGATCCCTTCCCCAATCCGGTGCGGAATAACACCCTCTCCGGCGGGGACAGCTTCAACACCAACTTCATCAGTGACAGCAATGGCGCCTACAGCTGGTTCGGCCGCATCTATCGCAACGCTGACCACGTGCGCGTCACCTGGGCGCCCGGCAGCGAAGCGCAGGGCCTCGGCTTCATCAAGAGCGAGAAGACCTACGGCGCCTACATGCTGCATCTGCAGAGCGGCTACACCTACTACGATCGTCAGCTCGAGGGTGAGTACAACCACTTCACGCTCGGCTACGGCTACGCCTTCGAGAACTTCGATCTCGGCGTCATCTACAACCGCCAGGGCATCAGCGCCAACTTCGAGGATCCCGAGACCCGTGCCGAGGTGAGCGAGTCGATGAACTCCCTCGGCGCCGGCATCACCTACGACATGAGCGAGGAGACCGTCTTCGATGCGACGTTCATGTTCTCGACCGGTAGCGAGGACGACGGCGTGGACGAGGATCCGGAGAACGACTGGGAGGGCTCCGGCTTCGGGGCCGGCGCTCGTGTGTTCCACGTCTGGCGCGATGACGTGACGCTCATCCCCGTGTTCACCTTCAGCAGCTTCACGGACAAGTACGGCGATGACTCCGAGGAGAAGTCGACCGCGTTCGCGGGCGGGCTGGCCTTCGACTACACGATCAACGAGGACAACGACCTCTACCTCTACCTCAGCTACCAGAGCTCGAAGCTGGAGGACACCGAGGGCGACGACACCTGGGAGGACACTCACACGGCCATGCCCGGCATCGGCGCGGCGGTCGAGCACGAGCTGACCGACATGTTCACGATGCGCATGGGCGCGACCAAGAACTGGATCAAGCACGAAGAGACCGATCCGATCGACGAGACGACGGACGAGATGAAGAGCTACCCCTGGCAGTTCACCTTCGGCATGGGGGTCGCCCTGGGTGACTGGATGATCGACCTGGAGCTCAATCAGGCCTGGATGTACCAGGCCGGTTACTGGTTCCACGGCGCCGACGCCACCAACCAGCCCCCGGTGGCCCAGATGGAGGCCAAGCTCTGGTTCTAGTTCCTTCGCAGCGCACTCCGGAGCCCCGCCCGCAAGGGTGGGGCTTTTTGTTGCCCGGAGTCCGCCGCGCGCCCGCTTCTTGCGAGGGCCGCCGGCGGCGGGACAGCGCAATCCCGCCCGCGGCAGCCTGCGCAACAGCGGGGAGCGCGTGTACTTCTTCTTCTACTATCCACTCGGCGTCGAGCGCGACGCAGAGGGGCGCCCCTGGGCGAGTTGGGCCCTGATCCTCGCCATGAGCGCGGTTTTCCTGGCCTGCCGCGCCCGGCCTCTGCTCCTGCTCGAGTACTGGGACTGGCTGGTCTACCTGCCGCGCGATCCCCTGCGGCCGGGACTTCTGCTGAGCGCGCTCTGCCACGCCGGCTGGCTGCACCTGATCGGAAACCTCTTCTACCTCTGGGCCTTCGGTCCCAGCCTCGAGCGCGCGCTGGGCAGTGGCCGCTTCCTGCTCGCCTTCGGGTTCCTCGCTGCGACCTCGAATCTTTGCCAGGGCTTCGCGTCCAGCTTCGGTCCGGACTCGGCGCGCAACCTCGGCGTCGTCGGGGCGTCCGGGGCGCTCTCCGGGCTGCTCGGCCTCTTCCTGCTGCGCTTCCCGCACGCGCGCATCCGCACGGCCTGGGCGCTCTTCAGCCCGCTCTATGGACAGGTGCGCACCGGGGTGGTGGCGGTGCCGACGGCCCTGGGCATCGGCGCCTGGCTGGCCCTCCAACTCGCGCAGCTGCTGGCGACGAGCCTCGGCAGCCAGGACAACACTGCCTATGGCGCCCACCTCGGCGGGCTGCTGATCGGCCTCCTGGTCGGCGTCGGCCTCGGCCTGCCTCGGCAGGGACGCGCCTTCAGCTGCCGACACCGCGCCGAGCGGCGGCTGACGGCCGGCGATTGGATTGGCGCCTACGAGGCCATCCACCCCTTGCTCGCGGAGAAGGGGCTCGCGGCGGAGCCCGAGGATTTCTGCCTCGCCGCGCGCGCCTGTCGCCTGCAGGGGCTCACCCGCGAAGGGCGACGGCTCTACCGGCGTGCCGTCGTGCGCAGTCTCGCCTTGGGGGACGAGGCCGCCGCCGCAGCCATCTACGCGGAGGCTCTGGGCGCCTTCCCGGATCTCGCCTTCCCCGAGCAGCAGCTCTACCGGCTCGCCCTCGCCCTGGACCGCCTCGGGCGGCGGCGGGCGGCCCGCGAGGCCTTCGCGCTCTTCCGGCGGCTCTACGGGGACTCCCCTCGCCTGGCCGTGGCGCTGCTCCGGGAAGCCCGCTTGGCGGAGGGCGAGGACCCCTTGCGCGCCCGGGCGCTCTACGAGGAGCAGCTCGCCCGCTTCCCCGACTCGCCCTACGGCAACCTCGCGCGGCGGGCGCAGCAAGGCCTCAGTCGCGGCGAGGCGGCACGCCCCTTGTTAGGGTGACCGCGAAGGTCGGGCGCAGCCTCCCCGCTGCCGGGCCAAGTGCGGGTCCCTGCGAAACTTGTTGCTAACTCCTTTATTCGCTGGTAAATTGCCGCCGGTTGTCGCTGGCGGTTGGCGGCCGGCAATCCCGTGGACAGAGGGCCGATGAGCCCGGAGACCGCCGGACGCGCGCTCCTGAGCGGCGGCGCGGAGCAGTTGTCGCCCGCGGCGCTGCTCGCTGCGCTCCTCGCGCCGGGTGGGGTGCCGAGACCGGAAGCCCAGAGCGCGCGCCTCCTGCGCCGCTTCGGGGGCCTGCGTGCCCTTGCCGCGGCCGCGCCCGAGGAACTCCTGGCCTGGGGTGGCCTCGGGCCGGGTGCCGCCCGGCGGCTGGTGGCCTGCTTCGAACTCGGGCGCCAGGCCGACAGCGCGGACCTGGGAATGCGGCCGGCCATCCACGCGCCGGCGGACGTTGCCGCCCTCCTGGGGCGCCGTCTGAGCGCCTTGCGGCAGGAGCAGTTCCGCGTGCTGCTCCTGGACAGCAAGCACCGCGTGGAGCGCGAGGTGCTGGTGGCGATGGGGGGCCTGAACGCGGCGGTGGTCCATCCGCGCGAGGTGCTGCGGCCGGCCATCCTGACGGCGGCGGCGGCGATGGTGATGGTGCACAACCATCCCTCGGGCGACCCGGAGCCCAGCGAGGAGGACCTGCGCCTCACCGCCCGCTTCGCCGATGCCTGTCGTCTGATGGGGATCGAGTTGCTGGATCACGTCATTCTGGGCGCCGCCGCCCATGTCAGCCTGAGGGAACGCGGGCTGCTGGCCTAGACGGAACGGGGGAAGCGTCGTGTTCGAGAAGATGTCCCGCTACTTCATCAACGACATCGCCATCGACCTGGGCACGGCGAACACCCTCGTCTTCGTCAAGGGCGAGGGGATCATCATCAACGAGCCGAGCGTGGTTGCGGTCAACACCCACACGCGCAAGGTGCACGCGGTGGGCGCCGAGGCCAAGCTGATGCTCGGCCGCACGCATCAGGACATTCAGGCGATCCGGCCCCTCAAGGACGGCGTCATCGCCGACTTCGCGATCACCGAGGTCATGCTGCGCGCCTTCATCCAGAAGGCGAAGACGAAGCGCAGCTTCATCCGACCGCGCATCATCATCTGCGTACCTTCGGGAATCACCGAGGTCGAGAAGCGCGCCGTGCGCGACTCGGCCGAGCACGCCGGCGCCCGCGAGGTCTACCTGGTCAGCGAGCCGATTGCGGCGGCCATCGGCGTGGGGCTCCCGGTGGACAAGCCGACGGGCAACATGATCGTCGACATCGGCGGTGGCACGAGCGAGATCGCGGTGATCGCCCTCAACGGCATCGTCGCCGATACCTCGATCCGCGTCGCCGGCGATGAGATGGACGACGCGATCGTCAACTACGTCAAGCGCAAGTACAATCTCATGATCGGCTTGCAGACGGCCGAGGCGATCAAGAAGCAGATCGGCAGCGCCCACCCCTCGGTCAAGAATCTGACGATGGAGGTCAAGGGCCTGCATCTCGTCGACGGCCTGCCCAAGACCCTGCGCGTCTCCTCGGAGGAGGTGCGGGAGGCGCTCGAAGAGCCCCTCAGCGAGATCGTCGAGGCGCTCAAGCGCTCCCTCGAGCAGACACCGCCCGAGCTGGCCGCCGACATCGTCGACCGCGGCATCGTGCTCACCGGCGGCGGCAGTCTGCTCAAAGGCATCGACACCCGCTTCAAGGACGAGACCGCGCTGCCCATCAATCTCGTCGAAGATCCCCTCTCCTGCGTCGTGCTCGGCACCGGCAAGATCCTCGACGACATCGAGGCCTACGAGCAGGTGATCATGCGGGGAAGCGACAGCTGAGATGGCCCTGCCCGCCATCCTGCAGCGGCACCGCGATCGCGCGGTGCTCGTCGCCTGCGCCGTGGCGGCCATCGCCCTGCTTGGACTGCCCAGCGGCTTCCGCTTCAACCTGGCCCGCGGCCTGGGCAGCGTCGTCTACGCGCCGGCCAACGGAGCGCTGTGGCTGGACGGGCATCTGCGCCGCCTGCAGGGGGAGAACGAAGCCCTGCGCGAGCGCCTGATGACCCTGGCCGACGAGTGGCGGCGCGGCGAGGAGTACCGGCGCGAAGCCGTGCGCCTGCGCCGCCTCCTCGAGTTCCGCGACCGCCAGAGCTACCGGTTCCTGCCTGCGGAGTTGCTCAGCTATCCGGTCGATTTCCGCGAGCGCAATCTGCTGCGCATCGATCGCGGTCGGCGCGACGGCGTGCGCGAGGGCATGCCGGTTGTCAGTCCCGGCGGCCTCATCGGCTCGGTGTTCACCGTGCACGACGGCAGCGCCGAGGTGCACATGCTCGCCAGCGCCGACTGCGCGGTCAGCTGCCGCGACCGCCGCAGCCGCGTGCTCGGCGTGCTCAAGTGGGATCCCCGGCGCGGCTTCAGCGTCGATCGCGTGGAGCTGAGCGAGGACATCCAGGTCGGCGACCTCTTCATGACGAGCGGCCTGGGCAGCCGCTTCCCCGAGGGCTTCCTCGTCGGCACGGTGAAGACCGTGACGAGCCCGCCCGGCGCGCTGCACCAGGACGTTCGCCTGGAGCCAGCGGCGCCTCTGGCGCGCCTGGAGGATGTCTTCGTCGTCACCGCCGTCAGCTACGATGCCCCGGGCTTCCCGGTGCCCTTCGTCGAGCCCGTGGACAGCACAGCGCTCGCCGACAGCCTGGCGCGGGCGGACAGCCTCGCCGCCGCTCAGGGCAGAGCTCCGCGCGCCGGGAGCGCCCGGCCATGATCGAAACCCGTTTCCAGTTCTTCGTGCTCTTGCTGCTGGCGCTCTTCCATCCGATCACGGAGCGCTGGCTGCGCCCCTGGGGAATCGGCGTGGACTATCCCTTCCTCGTCGTCTTCTGGATTGCCTTGCGGCGGGGGCGCAGCCCCGGTGCGCTCTACGGCTTCCTCGTCGGCTTCCTGCGGGACCTGGGCAACTACTCCGTCCTGGGCGGCAGCGCGCTCGCCTACAGCCTGCTCGGCTTCGCGGTGGGCGACATGCGCGAGAAGGTCAACCGCGACGACCTCGGCACGCGCCTGATCCTGCTCACGCTCGCCTCGCTCGCCGCGCAGGCCGTCTTCCTGCTGCCGCGTTCGGCCTGGTCGCTGGCGGACGCCCTCTGGGCCTGGATGCGCTATGCCTTGCTCGGCTCGCTCTTGACCGCCCTGGTCTACCTCGTGATCCTCTTCCTCGTGCACTTGCTGCGGGAGGGGGCCCGCCTGCTGCATGAACCGCCGCAACGGGCATAGCGAGGCCGCTCAGCCGGAGCGGGCCCGCCGCATCGTGCTCCTGGCGGGGATCCTCTTCGCGCTGCTCGTGCTGCGCCTCTTCCAGATCCAGGTGATCTCCTCGGGCGGCTACCTGCGCCTATCGCGGGACAACCAGTTCCGCGAGCTGCGCATCCCGGCGCCGCGGGGGCTCATCCTCGACCGCAACGGCAAGGTGCTCGCCAAGAACCAGGCCGCCTGCGAGGCGAGCCTCGCCATCCGGAGCGCCGAGCGCAACCCGGGTCTGCTCGCCCGCCTCGCCGCCTTGATGGACAAGGACGAGTTCGCCCTGGCCGCCGCCGTGACCACCGGGCGCGCGGCCGGCGCGCCCCGCGTGATCCTCGAGCGGAGCCTGGAGCGCTCGGCCCTCCACCGCCTGGAGGAGGAACTGCCGAGCCTGCCCGGGCTCGATCTGCGCGACTGGGAGTGCCGCTACTACCCGCTGGGGCCCGGGCTGGCGCACCTGATCGGCTACGTGGGCGAGGTCCGCGAGGACGAACTAGTGCCCGACGACCGCACCGCCCGCGCCTACCGGCCCGGCGACTTGGTCGGTCGCTCCGGCCTCGAGAAGACCTACGAGTCCGTCCTGCGCGGCACGGACGGCAAGGAGATGATTCTCGTCGACGCCCGGGGCACGGAACTGGAGACCGTGCAGTCGCTTTTTCCCGAGCCGGGCCAGACCCTCGTGCTCACGCTGGATCTGGAGCTCTGCGCCCAGCTCGACAGCGCGCTCACCTACTGGGGTGCCGGCGCCGGTGTGGTGATGGACGTCCACACGGGCGAGATCCTCGCCGCCACCAGCCGGCCGGCCTTCGACCCCAACGCGCTGGTGGGCGGCATTCCGACCGCGCTCTGGCGCGAGCTGAGCGAGGATCCGGGCAAGCCCCTCTTCAACCGCCTCACGCAGGCCACCTACTCGCCCGGCAGCACCTTCAAGCCGGTCGTCCAGCTGGCCGGCCTGGAGCGCGGCCTGATCACGCGGGAGACCCACTTCCGCGGCTGCACGGGCGGCCTGCGCCTGGGCAATCGCGTGTTCCACTGCTGGGAGGAGCGCGGGCACGGCAGCCTGGCCGCAGTCGATGCCCTCGCGCGCAGCTGCGACGTCTACTTCTACCAGCTCGGCGAGCGCCTGGGGGCGGATCACATCGCCTGGGAGGCGCGGCGACTGGGGCTCGGCGCGAAGAGCGGCGGCGACTTCGACAGCGAGTCGCGCGGGCTGGTGCCGGACCGCGCCTGGTACGACAAGCGCTTCGGCAAGCGCGGTTGGTCGACGGGGAGTGTCTGGAACATCGCCATCGGCCAGGGCGAGCTATTGGTGAACGTCGTTCAGATGGCGCGGCTGTACGCGGCGCTCGGCAACGGTGGCTTCCTGCCCGTGCCGCGCCTGCGCCATCACCTGGAGGACGTCGCCGGCAACACCACGCTGCCGTTTTCGCCGGTGCGCGGCGAGCGGCTGGGCCTCGATCTCGCGGCGCTGGCCACGGTGCGCCAGGGCATGGAGAACGTGCTCGGCGGGGGCGGCACGGCGGCCGCCAGTGCGCTGCGCGATTTCCCCACGGCCGGCAAGACGGGCACGGTGCAGAATCCGCACGGCAAGGAACACGCCTACTTCTGCGGCTACGCGCCGGCCGACAATCCGGAGATCGCCGTCGCGCTCATCGTCGAGCACGGCGAGCATGGCAGCAGCATCGCGCCGATCTTCCGCCAGCTCGTCGTGACGCACTTCAAGCTCGACGTAGCGCCCCTGCGGCGGGAACGGCCGGGCTTCCCGGTGCCGGTGCCAGCGCCCGCGGAGCGGCGACCATGATCCCGCGCCTGCGCCTGCGCGGCGACGCCGTCGAGATCGGCATCCTGCTGCCCTGGGCAGCCATCCTCTGCTTCGGCCTGCTCATGCTCTTCTCGGTGAGCTCGCCGTCGGTAGGGGACTTCGCCTACGGCGCGCGCGCGACGGCCGCAATCAGCCGCAGCTTCTTCTATCGGCAGATCTTCTGGGCGCTGCTCGGGATCGGCGTCATGTGGGCGAGCGCGATGATCCCCTTCCGCATCTACAAGGACTACCTCAGCTGGCTGCTCTACGGCGCCAGCATGCTCGTCCTCATCCTGCTCTTCGTGCTGCCGCCGATGCGCGGGGGCACTCAGCGCTGGCTGGTGCTGGGACCGCTGAGCCTGCAGCCGTCGGAGTTCGCGAAGGCGGGCATGATCCTGATGCTGGCCTCCTTCCTGGCCGCCCGGCGTGGGGATCCGGATCGCCTCTCCCAGGTCGGCTGGGTGCTCGCCCTCGTGTTGCCGCCCACCTTCCTCGTGCTCAAGCAGCCCGATCTCGGCACGGCCATCACCTTCCTCTGGCTCACGGTCCCGATGCTGCTCTGGCGCGGCCTCTCCCTGCGCCGCCTCCTGATCCTGGCCGCGCCGCTGATCAGTGGCGCGATCGTGCTCTACGGCGAGACTCAGGGCACCGCGGGATTCGGTCTCGTGCACCTGCTCTGGACGCTCTACATGGCGGCGCTCTTCGTGATCATGCTGCTGTCGCCGCGCGTCTCCCTGCTCGAACGCAGCGTCTTCCTGATCGCAGCCATTGCCGTCGGCCTCGCGGTGCCCAGGGTCTGGGACAGCCTCCTGCCCTACCAGCAGAAGCGCATCCTCGTCTACTTCGATCCCGGGCTGGACCCCCTCGGCGCCGGCTACCAGATCTTCCAGTCCAAGGTGGCGATCGGCTCGGGCGGTCTGGTCGGCCGCGGCTACCTGCAGGGCACGCAGAAGGGACTCGCCTTCCTGCCGGCCCGGCACACCGATTTCATCTTCTCGGTCGTGGGGGAAGAATTCGGGTTCCTCGGCGCGCTGTGCCTGCTCGGGCTCTACGCCTGGCTCATCCTGCGCGGCTTCCGGCTGGCCGGCAAGGCGCACAGTCCCTTCGCGCAGCTGCTGACGGTGGGGATCAGCGCTTATCTCCTCTTCCACGTCTTCGTCAACGTGGCGATGACCATCGGCCTGGCGCCGGTGACCGGCATTCCGCTGCCCGGCATGAGCTTCGGCGGCAGCGTCCTGATCTCGACGAGCTTCCTGCTCGGCCTGCAGATGAACATCGCGCGCAACTGGAGCCGCTACTGATGCGCCGTAGCGGCTGGCGGTGCACGCCAGGCGCGGCGGCGCGCGCCCTTCCCGGGAGGAACCTTCGATGCATCCCGACCTGATCAAGCTGGGACCGCTCACCCTGCACGCCTACGGCACCCTGCTCGCGCTGAGCTTCTTCCTCGGTCTCCTGCTGGCCAGGTCCCGCGCCGCCGCCCGCGGCGTGGCCGAGCGGGACGTCCTGGACCTCTTCCAGATCCTCATCATCAGCGCGATCCTGGGCGCTCGCCTCTTCTTCGTCGTCTTCCACCTGGACGCCTACGCCGGACGCTGGTGGCACATCCTCGCGCTCTGGGAAGGCGGGCTGACCCTCTACGGCGGTCTCCTGGCCTGCTTCCTGAGCGCGGCTCTCTTCCTGCGCCGCCGCGGGGTGCCCTTCCTGCGCATGGCCGACGTCATGGCCCCCAGCCTCGGCCTCGGGCTGCTCTTCACGCGCATCGGCTGCTTCCTGAACGGCTGCTGCTTCGGTTTGCCGACGGCAGGCCCCTTGGGCGTCTGCTTCCCGGCGGGCAGCGAGGCCGCGCGCACGGCGCTGAGCCTGGCGGCCGGGCACGCCCACGCCGGCGACTGCGTGCCCATCCACCCGGCGCAGCTCTACTCCGCATTCGCGGGGCTGCTCATCCTCGCCGCGCTGCTGCTCATCGATCGCCGGCGGCCTTACGAGGGCGCCACCTTCGCCGCCTTCCTCCTGCTCTACGGCGCCAAGCGCTTCGCCGTCGACCAGTTCCGCTACTACGAGGAGGCGATGACCGTCGGCGGGCTGAGCGTCAACCAGTGGCTGAGCATCGCTCTCGCCGGGGCGGCGGTCGTCCTGCACCTGCGCGCGCGCCGGCGGCGGGCCGCCTGATGTTGCGCCTGGCCGTCCTCGGCGATCCGATCGCCCACTCGCTCTCGCCGCGCATCCAGAATGCGGCGCTGGCGGCGCTCGGCCTGGCCGGCGGCTACGAGGCGATCCGCTGTCCCGCCGCTGCACTGCCCGCGCGCCTGGCGGCGCTGGCGGCCGCGGGGTACCGCGGGCTGAATCTGACCCTGCCCCTCAAGGAGCTCGCCTGGGCGCTACTGGCGCCGGCTGCGGCCAGCGCGAGCGAGGAGGCGCGCGGTCTCCGCGCGGTCAATACACTCCGGCTGGAGGACGATGGCCGCTGGGCGCTGCACAACACGGATCTCGCGGGCTGCCGGCAGGCAGCGGCGGCGCTGCTGCCGGAGGGTCTGGCCGGCCGGCGCATTCTCCTGCTGGGGGCGGGTGGGGCGGCGCGGGCCGCGCTCGCCGCCCTGCTGTCGGCCAAGGTCGCCGCTCTGGCGGTCTGGAACCGCGATCCCGCGCGCGCGGAGCGCCTGCTCGCCGAACTCGCCGCGAGCGACTCCCGCGCGAGCTGTGCGACCCTCGTCGCGGGGCGCTGCCCGCCGGGCTTCGATCTGATCATCCAGGCCACTGCCCTGGGTCTGGCGGCGGCGGATCCTCTGCCGCCCCTGCCCTCCCCCGGCGAGCGGCCGGCCGTGCTGGAGCTGCAGACGGCGAGCACGCCCTGGCTCGCGCGCTGCCGGGCGGAGGGCGCGCGCGGCGCCGACGGCCGCGAGATGCTCCTCGCCCAGGGCGCGGCCTCCTTCGCCTTCTGGACCGGGCAGGCGGCCCCCCTCGCCGCGATGCGCCGGGCGCTCTTTACCGATTCGGTCTGAGCCTCCCGCCGCGATTCCGACCGGGAGTCATGGCCAATGCAATGGGGCCGTCTCCTCGCCGATTGCCTGCCGAGTCTCTGCCAGGCCTGCGGCGAGCGCGTCGATCGGCCAGGGGACTGGCGGCGCTTCGCAGCACTCTGCACGGGCTGCGCGGAGGGTCTGCGCCGCGAGGCCGGCCAGCTCACGCTCGCGCCCGGTCTGCCGCTGCTCTGGCCCTATGCGCCCGGCGTCGCCGTGCTCGCACTGCTCAAAGGACTGAAGTACAGCGGCCGCGACGGCGCACTACCGCTGCTCGTCGACGGTCTGGCCTGGCGGCTCTGGACGGCCGCACCGCCTCGCCCCTGGTACTTCCTGCCCGTGCCTCTGCCCCTGCCGCGGCGCCTGGCGCGCGGCTTCAACCAGAGCGAACTGCTCGCCTCGGCGCTGCGGCAGCGGCTCGGCGAGGGGCATCTCCTCAAGCCCCTGCGCCGGCGCCTCTTCGCCGGCCGCCAGGCGGGCCGAGGCCGCGCGGAGCGCCTCCGGCAGGCCGGTGGCGAGTACTTCGCGCGCGGCGCGCTGCCCGAACTGGGCAGCCTCATCGCAATCGACGACCTCGCGACTACCGGCAGCACCCTGCGCGCCTGTCAGGCGGCGCTCGGGGGCGCGGCGTCAGGACGCCTGCTTGCGCTCACCGTGACGCGCGTGCCCCCCGCCGGGGTCTCCCTTGACAGGCCGAAGATGGCCTGAGTAACTTGTGCGCACTCGGAGTCGGCGCCTGCGCAGGCGCCGCACCGGCCCGCGCCTCCGATCCTGCACCGGGACTGCCGCGGCCGCCTCCGCCGGGGGCGGCCGGCGTCCCACAGCGAAGGAAAGCGCCCCCATGCTCTCGAAGCTGTCCGTTCGCGACCTGGATGTGGCGGGAAGGCGCGTCTTCGTGCGCGTCGATTTCAATGTCCCTTTGAACGAGCGCCAGGAAGTCACCGATGACACGCGGATTCGCGCGTCGCTGGACACCCTGCGCCTGCTGCTGGACCGGGGCGCCATCCTCATCCTGGGCAGCCATCTCGGCCGGCCGGATGGCAAGGTGGCCCCGGCCTACAGCCTGTCGCCCGCCGCCGATCGGCTGGCGGAGCTCGTGGACGTCCCGGTCCGCTTCGCGCGCGACTGTGTGGGGCGCGAGGTGCAGGAAGCGGTCGCCCAGATGCGCAACGGCAGCATCCTGATGCTGGAGAACCTGCGCTTCCATGCGGGCGAGGAGGCCAACAGCCCCGAGTTCGCCGCCGAGCTGGCCGCGCTGGCCGACCTCTACGTGAACGACGCCTTCGGCACCGCGCACCGCGCCCACGCGTCCACCGCGGGGATGACGCGCCACTTCGAATACCGCGCCGCCGGTCTGCTCATGGAGAGGGAGCTCAGCTTCCTGGGCCAGCTGCTCAGCGCGCCCGAGCGCCCGGCCTGCGCGCTCCTGGGCGGCGCCAAGCTGGGCACGAAGATCCCGATCATCCGCAACCTCCTGGAGCACCTGGACACCTTGATGATCGGCGGCGGCATGGCCTTCACCTTCTTCAAGGCGCTGGGCCTGGGCGTGGGCAAGAGCATCGTCGATCCCAGCCTGCTCGAGGTCGCCCTGCAGACCATCCGCAGCGCCAAGGAGAGCAAGCGCGAGATCCTGCTGCCGGTGGACATCGTCGTCGCGCGCGAGCTGAGCGACGACGCCGACACCCAGGTCGTGCTGCCCACGGACATCCCCGAGGGCTGGATGGGCCTGGATATCGGTCCGAAGACGGTGGACCTCTACACGCAGGTGATCCAGGCCTCGAAGTCGGTCTTCTGGAACGGGCCGATGGGCGTCTTCGAAGTGCCCAAGTTCTCGCGGGGCACCCTGAGCCTGGCCAAGGCGCTGGCCGAGGCGACGAGCCAGGGGGCGATCACCGTGGTGGGAGGCGGCGACTCCGTGGCGGCGATCACCCAGCTCAAGCTCGCCAAGCGCTTCACCCACGTCTCGACGGGCGGGGGCGCCAGCCTCGAGTTCATGGAAGGCCGCGTTCTTCCGGGCGTGGAAGCCCTCACCGACGCCAAGGAAGCCGTGGTATGAGTTCCAGGCGTCCGCTGATCGCGGGCAACTGGAAGATGAACCTGGCCCCGCGCGAAGCCGCGGCGCTGGCCCGCGCCCTGGCGGCCGGGTTGGGCGGCCGCGAGCGCGGCGCGGATGTCGTCGTCGCCCCGACGGCGCTCGCGCTGGCCGCCGTCGTCGAGGCCCTCGCGGAGGCGCCGATCGGCGTCGCCGGGCAGAATCTCCACGCCGAGCCCGCGGGCGCCTTCACCGGCGAGATCAGCGGTCCGATGCTGCGGGCGGCCGGCGCGGGCTGGGTCATTCTCGGTCACTCCGAGCGGCGCCAGTGCTTCGGCGAGACGGACGCCGGCGTGGCGAGCAAGGCGCGGGCGGCCCTGGCGGCCGGCCTGCTGCCGATTCTCTGCGTGGGCGAGACCCTGGCCGAGCGCGAAGGCGGCCGCACCCTCGCGGTCGTGCTCGGGCAGCTGGACGGCGTCCTCGCCGGGCTCGACGAGACAGCGCTCGCCCTCGTCACGCTGGCCTATGAGCCGGTATGGGCGATCGGCACGGGTCGGGTGGCGACCGCCGCCCAGGCCCAGGAGGTGCACGCGGCCATCCGCCTGCGCCTCTGGGAGCGCTTCGGTGCAGCGCTGGCCCAGGAGCTGCGCGTCCTCTACGGCGGCAGCGTCAAGCCGGAGAACGTCGCCGAGCTGATGGGCCAGCCGGACATCGACGGGGGGCTGGTGGGGGGCGCGAGCCTCCAGGCGGGCTCATTCTTGGCCCTGATTCCGCCCTACGGCCAGTCTTGACAGCGCCCTAGGGTCTTGATATTTTGCGCTTTCCCCGTCCTGGTCCCGCTGCGACTGCCGAGGTGAGGGCACATGTACGCCGTTTTCCTGACACTCTTCATCCTGGTCTGCCTGATCCTGGTGATCGTGGTGCTCCTGCAGTCGAGCAAGGGCGGCGGCCTGGCCGGCGCCTTCGGCGGCGGCAGCGACAGCTCGGTTCTCGGCGGGCGCAGCGCGGCGACCTTTCTCGGCAAGCTGACGGTCTGGCTGGCCGCCTCCTTCATGGCGCTGGCCTTGCTCCTGGCCATTCTGTCCTCGCGTTCGCGGAGCGGGGGCGAGGCGTCGGAGAGCATCATCAGCAGGCGGCAGCAGTCGGGGGCGCTGGACGTCTACGACGTCGAGCAGTCGGCCCCCCTGTCCAGCCAGATCCAGACACAGCCGGCCCCCGCACAGGGCGGCGAGGGACAGCCGGCGCCGAGCCCCGCGGGGGGAAGCGCCGAGCCGGCTCCGGCCGGCAACTAGCACGAGCCCGGGTGGTGGAATTGGTAGACACGCTGTCTTGAGGGGGCAGTGAACGAAAGTTCGTGCGAGTTCAAGTCTCGCCCCGGGCACCCGAACCTCCCGGCCGCCGGCCGCGGAGGTTCTTCATTTGGGGGGCATCCGGCCCTCAGCAGCCGTCGACGCCCCCGTCCAGGGAGAGACCCAGCTCGGCGGCCGCGCTGCGCGCAATGGCTTCGAGTCCGCCACCCGTCAGGAGCGCGGGCCCCTCTGGCAGGTCAGCGATCAGCGCCGGGTCCGCGCTGACGAGGGCCGCCAGCGACTGCTGCTGGCGCCGGTAGCTGCGGTCGGCGTCCTGTTCCCAGCGCGCGAGGCTGCGGATCAACTCGAGGCGGCGCCGCAGATCGCGGGCGAGCTGCGCCCGTTCGGCCGGCTCGGCCGGGCTCGGTGCCGTCTCAAGTCTGAGCTGGATCTCCTTGGCCCGCATCTCGTTCCAGACCAGTTCCGCGACGAGCAAGCCCTGCTCGCGCCGCAGGGCGAGCAGCGCTTCACGCAGCGCGCGCACGCGAGCGGCGCCGCTCTGACGAACGGTGGCCAGCTGTGTCAACTCGACCTCCCGCGGATCCTCCGACGGCGCCCGCAGGGGGCGCCGGGCTGGATCTTGCCTGGAGACGGCGCAGCAAGGATCGCGCCGGGCTCTGCTTGCCGAGGACTCCCCATCCTGCCTCGCCCTGCCGCGTGGCATCCCGGTCCGCGGACGACCCTTGCCGCGGGCGGAAAATCAGTCCCGCGGCCAGGCGGCGCGGGCGAGCGGCCGCCCGTCGTCCAGGGCGTGGGTCCCGATGGCCAAGCGCGCAAAGAGCGCCGGCGGCAGACTGCCGTGGGTGTCGGCGATGAGGGCGATGGCCATGCGGTAGCCGCCGCGGCTGGGGGTGGCAAGCGCAGGCCGAGATGCTATCTTGGCCTCAGCCGCCGATCAACGGAGAAGCCGACGATGAGCCAGATCCCGGACGAGCAGGCCCGCCTCGCCGAACTCGAGGCCGAGTTGCACGCCATCCTGCGGGAGAAGTACCACCAGCACTGGCGCCGCAAGGACGGCAAGCCGCTGCCGCTCGCGGAACAGGAGCGGCTGCAGGCGCTTCAGGAGCGGCTGCGCGCCGTGTTCGATGCGATCCGCATGATCGACCGCAAGTACAGGATCCCGCCCCTGCGCATGCACGAGGACTCCGGCCAAGGCGCCTGAACGAAAACGCCTCCGGTTGCCACCGGAGGCGTTGCCGTTACCGGGACCGACCCGCCTAGCCGAGCCGGAACGTGTAGCCGATGCTCGCGCTCCAGAGCCAGTGCTGCTTGCTGGTGTCGAACTCCTCGATCCGCTTCAGTTCGAAGGGCGAGTAGGAGGCGCGGAAGTCGACGTTGACGCCCACCAGGCGGTGCAGGAAGAAGATCCCGCCCAGGCCGAGATTCGCGGAGAGGAAGGTGTCGTTGGGCAGGAGGTAGCTGATGTCCTCTGGCGCGCTGGGTTCGTTCTGCTCGGCGGGGTAGTCCGTGGGCACGAAGAGCTGTCCGGAGATCTTGTAGGTGATCGCGCCAGCGCCCACGGCGCCGTAGAAGTTGATCGCGTTGTTCCGGGCGCGGTAGAGGACATAGTCCAGGTTCGCCCCGAAGCGCAGGACGTGGTAGGTGGGGTAATCGCCGACGACCCAGTTCAGCAGATCCTCGGGGTCGCCGGGATTGGTGACGCCCGAGTAGCGCGTGAAGGTGGCCGCCGAGAGCTCCTGCCCGTTGTACTCGATCACCAGATCCACCGGCGTGTACTTGACGTAGCCCTCGATCCCCCAGCGGGGCCTGATCGCCGTGCGCACGCGCAGGCCGACGTCCAGGTTGCCCAGGAAGCTCAGCTTGAGCGCATTGCGGTTCTGCAGGGGCGAGTCGAAGGGGATGCTCGGGTCGCGGAAATCGACGTCGTAGAGATCCTGCAGGCGGAAGCCCCAGTCCAGCCCCTGGATGGGGAACTCGTATTCCTTGAACTCGGCGAACTCGAAGTACTGCGTGCTGCCGAGGAGGTCGATGGTGACCTGGTGATTGCCGAGGAGGATGGCCTGAGCGGCGCCGGGCAGGGCGACCACGCAGGCCAGGGCCAGGGCAATGAGTTGAGCGGGCCGCTTGAACATGGCTTCCGCTGACCTCCGCTGTCCTTGGGGCGCTGCTGGGGGAGTCCGCCGAAAGCTAGAGGATGGCCGGCCGCTTGTCAATCCTGCAGATCCCGGAACTCTGGCGTTTTCAAGGCGATGGCCTCGACGGCCGCCGTCGCCGCCAAGGGGGATGACCGCGCGTCGCCGCCGGGCTATATTGTCCCCAACCCCGGCGAAGGGAGCCGAGATGCCGCTGGAGCCGCCCCCGGATCCGCTGGAACTCGTGAAGCTCTGCACCGTGGAGACGGCCATCGCCGCCCAAGTGCTGGAAGGCCTCCTGGAGGACCAGGGGATCCCCAGCCAGCTGCTGACCTGGCACTCGACGCCCCTGGACGGGATTTTCCAGACGCAGAAGGGCCACGCCGAGCTCAGAGTCTACCGGCGCGATCTCGAGCGCGCGCGCGAGGTGCTGGCCGACTTCACGCGGGCGGAAGCGGCGAATGACGCCGATGGCCCCGAGCCGAACTGATTGCCCCGGAGGAACCGATGCCGATGTTCGCCTTCCTGTTCTGGGATCCCACGCTCATCCTGCTGGCTCCCGCCCTGCTCTTCGCCTTCTGGGCGCAGATGCGCGTGCGCAGCGCCTACCGTGCCGGCCTCGCGGTCGCTTCGCGGCGCGGCCTCAGTGGCCGCGAGGTCGCCGAGCGGCTGCTCAGTAGCCAGGGATTGCGGGGCGTGAGCGTGCGCACTACCCAGGGCCAGCTCGACGACCACTACGACCCGCGCAACCGCACCGTCAACCTGAGCCCGGCGGTGCACGACCGCGCCAGCCTCGCCTCGCTCGCGATTGCCGCCCACGAGACCGGCCACGCCCTCCAGCACGCCCAGAGCTACGTGCCGCTCGCCCTGCGCAGCGCCATCGCGCCCACGGTGGGCTTCGCGAGCATGCTCGCCTTCCCCCCCTTCTTCATCGGCTTCCTCTTCAGCGGCGTGCGGATGCTCATGGACGTCGGCATCCTCTTCTTCGCCGGGGCCGTGCTCTTCCACCTCGTGACCCTGCCGGTGGAGTTCGACGCCAGCCGGCGCGCCATGGCCTTGCTCAAGGACGGCCGCTATCTCGAGGTGGACGAGGCGGCCGGCGCCAAGAAGGTGCTCGACGCGGCGGCTCTCACCTACGTGGCCGCGGCCGCGATGAGCGCCCTGCAGCTCCTGCGTCTGCTCGTCCTGCGCAACTCGCGCGATTGAGATGCTCGTCTTCCTGACGATCGCCCCCGTCGGCAGGGGGGAGAGCCTGAGCGAGGACGTCGCGGCCGTTCTCGACCTCATCGACCGGAGCGGCCTGCCCTACAAGACAGGGCCGATGGGCACCACGATCGAGGGCGAGTGGGACGCCGTGCTGGCGCTCGTCAAGCGCTGCCACTTCCTGATGCGGGAGCGCAGCGGGCGGGTCTCGACCTGCATCAAGATCGACGACCGCGTGGGCCGCAGCGGCGAGCTCGAGCGCAAGCCGGCCGCGCTCGAAGCGCGTCTGGGCCGCCGGCTCGAGCGCTAGCGGGCCCCGGGCGATGGCGGCGGGCAGCGGCGCCGGCCGCATCACCGTGGTCGCCGGAGTGCTCGTCCGCGCGGGCTCTGTGCTCATCGCCCGCCGACCGGACGGCGATCCCCTGGGGGCGGTCTGGGAGTTCCCCGGCGGCAAGCTCGAGCCCGGCGAAACGCCGGCGGGGGCGCTCGCGCGCGAACTGCGAGAGGAGCTCGGCATCGCGGCCGAGATCGGGCCCGAACTCGAGCGCATCGACCACGACTACCCGCAGCTCCGCCTGACGCTCATCGTGCACCGGGTGGCGCGCTTCGCGGGCGAGCCCCGCGGCCGGGCGGGGCAGGCCATCGCCTGGGTGGCTCCCGGACGCCTCGGCGACTATCCCTTCCCAGCGGCCGACGCCCGCCTGCTCGCCCGCCTGCCCGCGCTGCTCGCGGGCGAGGGAGCCTAGAGCCGCTCGGGCTCCTGGCGCCCCGCGCGGTCCTCTTCGCCGCTCAGATGCTCGAGGATCTCGAGGTAGCGACGCAGGGGACTGCCCTCCAGGTGGAAGGGCTCGAACCAGAGCGACCGCAGCCAGATCGGATCCAGGGCGTCGGCGAGCAGTGCGGCGTGCAGGCGGCTGCCGAGGCTGCGGCCGATGGCGCGGGTGAGGGCGCGGTGCAGGGGCGCTTCGAGGTTGAAGAACCGGGGGCTGAAGCCGTCGAACTCGCCGTTCTGCTGGAGCCGCTCCTCGGCCTCCAGGTAGGCGAGCAGCAGTTCGGCGCGGCCCCGCCAATCGCCGCTGCCGTCCTCGCGCAGGTAGCGCAGCAGCGCCGGGCGGTCCTGGCTCTTCCGGAGCGGATTGATGAGGAGCGAGCCCAGGAAGTGGAGAGCGGCCTGGACGACGCGCAGGTAGAAGTCGTCGGGCAGGGAGCGCGGGCGCAGGGCGAGCCGACTCGTGCGGCTGTGCAGGACGCGGGCCGCCAGCTCGGCCAGGCGGTTGGGGGAGGGATCGGCGATCACGGCGAGATCCCGCTCCCGCAGATAGCAGTCCTCGCCCAGACGGAGGGAGGCGAGCACGAGGGCCAGCTCCTCGTCCCGCCAGCCCGCGGCGCGCGCGATGCGCCGCGCGAAGTCGGGCTCGGCGATCCAGAAGACCCGCGGCGGCGCTTGCTCGAGGAGCGGGATGCGCAGGAAGTGCCCCATGCGGCGCAGTGCGCCGTCGACCTCCAGGCCGAGATCCTCGCTCAGATCGGCGGGGTCGGGCAGGGCCCAGTCCTCGCGCTCACCGGCATGGAAGCTGAGCCAGTGCACGTAGGACTGCAGCTTCATCAGTGGCGTGGCGCTCTGGATGCAGAGATCGCCGCCCGCCAGGGCGAGGATCTCGGGCGCCCGGCCCGCGGGCGTCAGGCTTTGCCAGAAGAGCGCCTCTTGGTTCTGGAAGATGCGCAGGCTGCGCGCGGGGGGGAGCCCAGCGCGCGCGCCGGCGCGGGCGGCGGCCGCCGGCAGGTGGCCGTCGGCGAGGTGGTAGTCCCCGAAGAGGACGAGGAGCGGGCGCGCGGGCTCGCGCCGCCGCTGGGCGGCGATGAGCGCGGCCGCCCGCCGGTCCCGCTCGGCGAGCGCCCGTTCGGCACGGCGGGGGCGCGTGTTGAGCGCGATCACCGGCAGCCGGTGGTAGCGCGCGAAATCGAGCAGGGTTTGCACCGGTTGCCAGGGAAAGTCCCAGAGCCGCTCCGCCTCCACCTGCTGCACGAAGCGAGCGCGCGCTAGGCGGCCGGCGAGGAAGGCGTCGACGAGGGCCTGGCGCTCGGCGGGCAGCATCTCCAGCGCGAGGGCCGGCGCGCGCCCGCGCCGCTGCAGGCGACGCAGCAGGCGCAGCGCGGTGCGCTGGGACTGCGGGAGGCTGTGGTAGTCGCCGATGAAGATGAGTTCGGCCGCGGCGAGGCGGACGTCGAGGTCGGCGGGCGCGAGGACGCGGCCGGTCCAGGCCGGGAACTCGGCCTCGAAGCGGGCGCGGTAGCGGGCGAGGTAGGGGGGCGGCGGCTCGAGCAGCGCGTCCAGGCGCGCCGCGAGCGCGCCCTGCATCTCGCGCTGCAGCTGTCGCCAGCGCGAGAACTGCCCCTGCGTGCCCGCCGGCTTCTCCGGCTTGCCCATGCGTCCTCCCAGGCAACCCCCGGCCGGGGGTCGCCGGCAGCCGGCTGCAAGAAACGGGCACAGGTCGCCGGGCCGGGTCGGGGCCTTTACAGGCCGCAGCCGCTCGGCTAGATTCAGCCCGACGAGGAGGATCATGCGCCTGAGCCCAGCGAAGATCGACTATCTGGCGCACAAGCTGGTCCGCCTGATGCGCGAGCACGACGCCGTCGCATTCAACATCGAGGCCGACGAGCTCGAGCGCATCATCGCCTGGGAGATCACCGAGGAGCTACGCGTCGAGGACGAGATCGACGACGAAGTGAACACTCTCCTCGACCAGTACGAGCGGCAGATCGCGCATGGGGACCTGGACCAGATGGTGCTCCGGCGCAAGCTGAAGCAGGAGCTGGCCCGCAAGCGGGGGTACACCCTATGAGGCTGAGCGAGGAGCGCATCGAGGTGATCGCCGGCCGGCTCGCCGACCGCCTGCTCGATGAGGAGCTGGTGGACATCACCATCACCGAGCGCGCCTTCCTGGACCGGCTCGAAATCTGGATCGCCCAGGACCTGGAGATCGAGGAGGAGATCAACGAAGCGGCCGTGAAGCGGCTGGAGAGCTACTCCCGCAAGATCGAGCACGGCAGCGACGAGTGGGAGACCCTGCTCGAAAAGGCGAAGGAGGAGCTGGCGCGCGCGCGCGGCTACGTGATCCGATGAAGCCCCTGGCCGGCCGCCGCGTCCTCGTGGCGATGAGCGGCGGCGTCGACTCCTCCGCGGCGGCCGCCCTGCTCCTGGAGCAGGGCGCTGTCGTCGAAGGCGCCACCACCAAGAACTTCTGCCTCGCCGAGACGGACGAGCTGCCCGGCCGCTCCTGCTGCTCGGTGGACGCCATCGCCGACGCCCGAACGGTCTGTGCGCAGCTCGGCATTCCCCACCGCGTCGTGGACGAGACCGCCCGCTTCCGCGAGCAGGTGATCGACGACTTCGCGGCTGCCTACGCGGCCGGGCGCACGCCGAACCCCTGCCTGCGCTGCAACTCCCTGGTGCGCTTTCCGCGTTTCGTGGAGGAGGCGGCGGCCGGCGGATTCGACGCCGTCGCCACGGGGCACTACGCGCGCCTGCTCGCGCTGGAGGGCCGGCTCTGCCTGGCCCGCGCGATCGACGGCGAGAAGGACCAGAGCTACTTCCTCGCCGCCATGGATCCAGCGCTCTATGCGCGGCTCCTCTTCCCGCTCGGCGCGCTCACGAAGGCCGAGACGCGCGCGGTGGCGCGCCGCCACGGCCTGCACGTGGCCGAGAAGCGCGAGAGCCAGGACGTCTGCTTCCTCGGCGGGCGCAGCCTGCGCGACTACCTCGGCGAGCGCGCGCTGCTGCGGCCCGGACCCCTGCTCGACGAGCAGGGGCGCCGGCTCGGCGAGCACGCGGGCGCCGCGCTCCTCACCGTCGGCCAGCGCCACGGCCTCGGCCTGGCGGCGGGCGCGCCGCGCTACGTGCTGCGCGTCGACACAGGGACGGGCGAGGTCGTGGTCGGGGAGGCGGAAGCGCTCATCGCCCGCCGCCTCCGCTGCGGTGAAGCCTGGCTGCATCCGGCCCTCGCGGGCGGCGACGGGACCGCGATCGCCAGCGCGCTGACTGCACGCATCCGCCACCGCGGCCCGGCGCAGCCGCTGCGCGCTTGGCGCTGGGACGGTACCGCCTTCGACGTGGACTTCGCGACACCGGTGCGCGCGGCAGCGCCCGGACAGAGCCTCGTGCTCTACGCCGGCGAGTGCGTGGTGGGGCACGGGATCATCGAGCGCGGCGACTGAGGTGCGCCGGCGCCCTACCTGAGCAGCACCAGCTTGCTGCGCGCGACAGGGCGGCCGTCCTGGCTGAGGATGGCCAGGTAGAGCCCGGCCGGCAGTGACCCAGCCTGCCAGTCGACCGCCAGCGACCCGGCGGGCGCCTCGCCGGCGAAGAGCCGCGCCACTCGCCGCCCCTGCGGGTCGAAGATCTCCAGGCGCGCCGGTCCGGCGAGGGGCAGGCGGAAGCGCAGGCGCGTCGTCGGGTTGAAGGGGTTCGGCCAGACGTCGAGCCGCGCCGCCGTGGGCAGCTCGGCCACGGCCGTGCTCTCGCTCCAGCTCAGGTCGACGCACAGCGGCAGGTGATCGCTGGCCTCGTGCAGGGCCTGGGCGACCTCGGCGCTGACGGCGCCGTTGACCCCCGTCACGATCGAGAGGTTGAGGTGGGCGCCGTCGTTGCCCAGGGTCAGGTAGCTGGCGGGCTCGAGTTCGAGGCCCAGGCCGTCGAGCAGGGCGGCGCCCGGCAGCAGGAAGTCGAAGCGGTCGTCCAGGCCGCCCGTGGCGCCGCCGCCGAAGTCGCTCGTGCGGGTGCTCTGGCTGTGCACGGTCGCGAAGGCCGGATTGTCGTGCCAGGCGCCTTCGGCGGCCAGGGGATCGAAGAGCTGGCCCGGACCGGGGCTGCGCAGGAGTTGCCAGGCCGGCTCGGCGGCCGTGTAGAGATTGAAGTCGCCGCAGACGAGTACGGCGCGGCCGGCCGGCAGCGCGTCCAGGCTGGCGCGCAGGACGAGGCACTCCTCGTATCGCCGCTGCTCCTCGCTGCTCCCCTGGCTGGCCTTCAGGTGCAGGTTGTAGACGCGCAGCGTGTCGCCCGAGGCGGCGAGGCGCAGATCCCACCAGTCGATGTCGCGCAGGGCCGTGTCCAGCCAGCCGGCGGCGAGCACGCTGGCGCAGTCCGCGCGCAGGAAGAGGGCGCGGTCGGTATCGAAGCCATCGTGGAAGGGCGCGGCGCTCCAGGCCCCCGGGGCCAGCGGCTCCAGGACCTGGGCGAGGAACTGGTCGACGCCACTCTGGCCCAGCATCTCCTGGACGAGGAGCAGGTCCGGCGCCGCGGCGGCGAGGACGGTCTGGAAGTGGGGGGCGCGCGCGGCGCCCGTGCTGCCCGGGTAGTTCAGCAGGTTGTGGCTGACGAGGCGGACTTGGCCTGCCTGCGCGGCTGCTGCCAGCGCGGTCAGGAGGAGGAGGGCCAGTCGAGCGCCTTGGCGGGAGGCTGCCATCCGCGCTTTTTCCTTTCGCCGGGGGCGGCTTCCCCTCCATTCTAGCATGAGCGCCGGCGGGGCCGAAGCGGCATCTCGCCCGCCTGCTTGCGCTTGAGAGGTTCCGATGCGACGCCTTCGCGCCCTCGCCCCCTGGCTCGCCCTCGCTGCACTGCTCGCGCGGGCACCGGGGCTCGCGGCCGCGCCGCTGCCGGCGGTCCAGGTGGAGAGCGAGGCGCCGGACAGCGCCCTGGCCGCGGAGCTGGGGCGTCTGACCGAGGCCTTCCTCCGCGCCCTGCCCGTCTCCGAACGGCCAGTCGACACCTCGCCGATCCGCCTCCTGATCGCGGCCGACGGGGAGCAGTTCAGCCGGCTCGCGGGCGGCCGCAATCCGGAGTGGGCGGCGGCGCTCGTGCTGGAGCGGGGACGCACGGTGCTGATCGACAAGCGCCACCTGCTCGATCTGGGCCGTTCCGCGGTGCTGCTGCGCCACGAGCTGGCGCACCTGCTGCTGGATCGGCGCACGCGGGGCGCCGCGCTCCCGCGCTGGTTCCACGAGGGCTACGCCCAGCTGCGCGCCGGCGAGTGGAGCATGGAGGCGCTCTGGCGACTCGGGCGCGCCGCCTGGACGGGCAGCGCGATCCCGCTCGCCCAGCTCGAGCGGGCCTTTCCGGCGACGGGACCACGGGCCGAGCTGGCCTATGCCCAGTCGCTGGCGGCGGTGCAGGCGCTCGCCCGGGACGGCGAGGGCTGGGCAGCGCTGTTCGAGGCGCTGGAGGCGGGCGTTCCCTTCGCGGACGCGCTGGAGTGCAGCCGGGGCGAGCGGCCAAGCGCCTTCTACATCCGCTTCGATGGGGAGGTGATGCCGGGATTCCGGCGCTGGTCTCTGCTCTTCGGTACGGCGCCGCTCTTCTTCGGCCTCGCGCTTCTGTTCATCGTCGCCGCCTGGCGGCGCCGCCGCCAGCGCGGGGCAGGCGTCGCGGCCGCGGAGAGCGCCGAAGCGCCGCAGGGAGAGACGGAGCAGAGCGAGTGGCTTAACCGCGGGTGGATTGACAGGTTCCGCCGTCGCTGATATATTGCGCGCCGGCTTGGGACGGGCTATCCTCCGGGCGCTCGGGATCGGGAGGACTAGCCTAACTGGTAAGGCAGCGGTCTTGAAAACCGCGGGGCTTTGCCCTTGGGGGTTCGAGTCCCTCGTCCTCCGCCTGTGTCGCCGGGAGAGGTGACCGAGTTTGGCCGAAGGTGCGCGCCTGCTAAGCGCGTGTGGGTCGAAAGACTCACCCAGGGTTCAAATCCCTGCCTCTCCGCCCTGCGCCCATAGCTCAATTGGATAGAGCATCTGACTACGGATCAGAAGGTTTGGGGTTCGAATCCCTATGGGCGTACCTGAAGCTCCCCATCGATCGAGGGCTCGCCGCGAGGCGAGCCCTTCGTGTCTTCGGTGCGCAGGCGCCGGCGCTTGAAGAGCGTGGCTGAACTCGCGTTTCGAGGCTATAATCGCCAGCGTCGAGACGGCGGGACCCTGGCGCGCGGGCCGCATTCCCCGCGCGGGCGTCGGAGTTGCCCGTGGTCTTCCGATATCGGCGGGGGGCGGAGCGGGATGCTACGGCAGCTAGCGATTGCGGTGACGATGTTCATCGTGGCCTCGACGGCAAGCGCGATGACCCTGACCGCCGACGGTTTCACGGCGCCGGGTGTCGCTAGCCCACCGGCGCAGCGCGATCGCCTGGGTCTCGTCTACGACGGCAGCTTCGAGTTCGGCCCGTGCAGAGAAGACGGGTCTCCCTACACAACGGGCTCGGCCTGGCGCTGCACGACCAACACCACCTGCAACTGGATCCTCGATCCCACTCCGATCTGGGGCTATCCCGCCTACGACGGCGTGCTGGCCGCCTGGCTGGGTGGTTTCTGCGGCTATCCGAACAGCAACAGCTTCTGCCAGGAGATCTTCATCGACGGCTCGCCGCTGAGCTGGCAATGGATGGGCTACGTCAACAGCGCTTGCGGGACGGCCTCCGTGAGTGTGAACGGTGTCACGGTCTGGAGCCACGTGATGCAGATGTCCGAGCATACCTACGGCAGCTGGAACAGCGCCAGCAGCAGCTGGGGCGGCGTGGATCTCGAACCCTACTGCGCACAGGGCGTGACCCTCTGTATCAACTGGGTCGCCTGTCCGGACGGCGCCAGCAACGACAATATGCTGATCGATTACGTGGTCATCGAGCGCGCAGAGTGCAGCACCGGAGTTGCCGCGAGGCGCTCCATGTCGACCGTGAAGTCGCAGTACTAGCTCCGCTGCCGGCGGCGCCGGGATCGGCACCTCCGAGCCGGCGAAGACCGTCCCGGGATGGCCCCATGTTGCCTGGCTTTACCCC